>DATKNH010000018.1 GCA_035541455.1 Syntrophorhabdales bacterium | reverse complement strand
CGCATTCGCTGGCATCGCCTGTTTAAGCGGCCTGATATTTTGCGTGGGTCTGTCCATACGATCCCTCTGGGGACCCGAAGGCAGGTGGGCGCTGATCGTGAAGGGAATGCTTCAATCGGGCAACTACTTTGTCCCGAAAGTTTACGGCATCATCGATTTCGATAAGCCCTTGCTCAGCCACTGGATTATGCTGCCATTGGTGCGAAGTTTTGGACTTACCGAATCTGTTCTGCGCATACCCGGGGCACTTGCCGGCATTGCGACTGTACTCCTTATCTTCGTTATAGGCAAGCGCCTTTTCGGCACTGTGGCAGGCGTACTGGCAAGCCTCGTCCTCATGACGTCGGCCATGTTTGTTTTCTGGGCGCGGGTTGCTTCAGCAGAATTATTTAACCTCTTGGGCATCTGGTTTATGTTTTGGTGCTTTTTGGCAGGCGCCCAGGAGGGCCGCCTGAAATACGTCCTACTGCTGTATGGCTCCGGTGCTATCGCTGCGTTCTTCAAGGGGCCGGTTGCGCCCGCGCTCAGCGTGAGCGCTCTTCTTTCCTACAGCATGATCACCGCAGTACTGAGATGGAAAGACGTCAAATCGCAAGACAAGGGCTCAGAGTCGAACCCTTACAGACGTTTCTTCGGAAAAGAGTTTCTCTGGATTGCCTCCTGGCAAGGGCTCGCAGGAGTCTTCGTCGGTACAGTGGTCTTTCTCTTTCTTCTCCTGCTTCCGGTTCTAATTACCGGATCGTGGCTTGGTGTTCAACTGATGTGGAAAGAGAATGTGCTCCGCTTCTTCTCCCCTTTTGATCACCGCGGGCCCGTGTACACTTATCTCGTCTATGGCGTCATGTTCTCGGCTCCATGGACATTTCTCGTTGTGGGATCGCTCCTGGAAATAAAACGCTTGGATGCCGGTGAGCCCCGCAGATGGACAGCCCTCGTCGCGACCGCGATCTTTCTCTTCTTCACCCTGTCAGGCTCTCGCAGGAGCTACTACATACTTCCCCTCGTTCCGGCTCTAGCTCTGATCACAGGAGCAGTGGTCTCTAGGTGGCTTGAGACAGCGAAGAAGAATGCTTGGCGCCTCATGCAAAGCGCAGCCTTTGCAACCTCTGCACTGATTGCGATTGCGGGCGTTTCGATCCTTTATGCGATTATCTACCTGTACCCGGTGTCCGCCGCGTATCGCTATTACTTCATTGCAGTCTCACTGAGCACGCTCCTTGCGGGCTTGCTGGGGATGTACCTGCTCATAAGGAGAAAGGAGAAAGAGTGCATCGCGCTGATCTTCCTATTTGTTTTTCTTCTTGACCTCGGGGGCTTCACCGCAGGCATGCAGCTTGTCGAGGGAAGGCGCACCCTGCGAGCCTTCTGCTCTGAGGCCGCACGCCAGCTCGCCAACGTGGAGGCTGAAAGAATTGGCCTCTTCGGCGAGGATGCGTCTCTCCTCTTCTATTTAAAGCGCGACAATCTCAACGTATTCTATTCGATCGAACAGATCAAAAAGTTTCAGAAGGATCACCCCGACGGGTTTCTGATCGCCGATTTGGAAGTCCTCGAAGAATTCAGCAAACCTGAGGAGCGTGCTATTCTGCAGGCTGTCATGACTCAAGAACCGGGCATGAACGAAAATCGAGGGCAATACGCCCTCCTCCGCTTCGCCCCCGAAACTTCATTGCGATGAGGCAAAATTCCAAATCCTAATATCTAAATCCTAAACAATATTGAATGCTCAACATTCGAACACGGCATTTTCGTTTGGGATATTTGATATTTGAATTTGTTTAGGATTTAGGAATTCGATATTAGGATTTGAATCCAAGAGAGCGAGGCGCTCAAGCACTGGCGAACAGAATGGTGCAGTTACTCGGGATGCGTCGTAACGATTTGGATTCGCGTGGGCGACCCAACCTTCGGCCGGGTACCCCGCGCGGCAGCGAGGAACCGACGCAGGCGTACTGCTAGTACGTCGAGGAGCGTGACGCAGCGACAACGAGGGTATACACGTGAATCCAAATCGTTATGATCACTCGTACCGGAGTGCGTCGATAGGATTGAGTAGCGAAGCCTTATACGCCGGATAAAAGCCAAAAAATATACCAACCATTCCCGAAAAAACGAACGCAACAAAAACAGACGGCATGGAGACGACCGTTCTCCAACCTGCAGCGAGCGAGATCACTTCGGATCCGGACAGTCCCGCAAGTACACCCACAAAACCGCCTATGAGAGAGAGTATCACGGCTTCCATGATGAACTGGAGGCGGATATCCCACGTCTTTGCACCTATCGCCATTCTTATGCCTATTTCTCTGGTCCTCTCCGTGACCGAGACGAGCATGATGTTCATGATGCCGATACCCCCAACAAGCAATGAAACCGACGCTATGGCGCCAAGGAGAAGAGTCATCACGCGTGTCGATTGCTCAGTCACCTGCATCATCTGCGTAAGGTTCCGTATGGTAAAATCCTCATCCTGTCGTGCGCTTATGTGATGCCGCTGCCTCAGCAAATCTCTTATCTGGTTTTCCGCGTTTTCAAGATCCTCGAAGCTTCTTGCTTTTACCGTGATCATCCTCACCATGCCCGCGAAGGCAGTTCCGAAAAGTTTCTTTTGGGCGGTCGTGACAGGCACAAAGATGGTGTCGTCCTGATCCTGCCCCGTCATCGATTGCCCCTTTTCCGACAGCACGCCGATCACCCTGAAGGGGATCTTTTTTATTCTGATGACCTGGTCGATAGGGTCAATGCCCCCAAAAAGATTTTCAACTATCGTCTGGCCGAGGATAGCAACCTTGGTTGCACTTCTCACGTCGTCATCGGTCATGGGCCTGCCGGATGCAAGGGACCAGTCTCTCACTGCAAGGATGCCTGGCGACGTCCCATACACGCTGGTGGACCAGTTCAGATTACCGAACACTATCTGCGCCACGCCATTGAGAATGGGCGCAACTTCCTGCACCGCAGGACATTCTCTCAGGATGGCGTCCGAGTCGTTCAAGGTAAGTGTCTGCTGGCTCCCAAAGCCCATCCGCACACCGCCCGACGTCTGACTTCCTGGCGAAACAATAAGGAGATTACTGCCCATGCTCGATATCTGATCCGCTATCTGCTGGCTCGCCCCGGTACCCACGGCAAGCATAGCAATAACAGCGCCCACCCCTATGATGATACCAAGCATTGTTAGTGCGGAACGCATCTTATTTACGCGCAGGGCACGCAGAGCTATCCGGGTCGTCCAGGGGATGTTGATCATAACTGAAACCTGTTGCGAGTTACAGACAAGGACCTGTTACGGCTTAACGAGTTAGAGCTCGTAACCAAAAACTCGGAACCAGGGACACCTATTCGTAATCCGCAACTCGCAACCCGCAACATGCTCTTCAATGTTGAATTCCCGCCTTGCCCGAACCCTTCTCGTCACTCACCACGTGCCCGTCAAGAAACCTTATTACCCGCCGGCTGTACGCTGCTATGTCCTGTTCGTGCGTCACCAGGATAACGGTGATGGCCGACTCACTGTTCAGTTTTTGGAAGAGCTCCATGATCTCCTGGCTCGTCCTGGTATCAAGGTTGCCGGTAGGCTCATCAGCCAGGATGATCGGAGCCTCGTTCACAATTGCCCGCGCAATGGCCACTCTCTGCTGCTGCCCTCCGGAGAGCTGATTGGGATGATGATGCTCTCTTCCTTCCAGCCCTACCGTGCGCAAGGCGGCAAGAGCCTTCTGGTGTCTTTCCTTCACCGGGACACCATTATAAAGAAGCGGAAGCTCCACGTTCTCGAGCGCTGTGGTTCTGGGCAGGAGGTTAAATCCCTGGAACACGAAGCCTATCTTTTGATTCCGTATGTGCGCCAGTTCGTCTCTACTGAGCCTGCCCACGTCAACCTCTTCGAGAAGATATTCTCCTTCGGTCGGGATATCGAGACAACCGATGATATTCATAAATGTAGATTTGCCCGAACCCGAGGGACCCATTATGGCCAGGAACTCTCCCTTCTCAATGGAAAGTGAGACCCCGTCGAGTGCCCTCACTTCCACGTCGCCCAGGCTGTAGATCTTCCTCACTTCTCTTGATTCAATGAGTCGCATTTAACGAATGAACCTGGGCGGACCGGATTGCGGCGTCGTGTTGTTCTTCTTGGACGTATTCAGGGATTCAACAATGATGTCTTGCCCCTCTTTCAAATCTCCGCTCACGACTTCTGTGAACATGCCGTCCGATATGCCAACCGACACGGGAACGCGCTTCAGTACGCCCTGCTCCAGCATCCAGACAGCGTAGCTTCTCTGGCCTGACTGCTTCACGGCCACTTGCCCGCTTTGTGCAGCGCCTGCGCTGCGGGGCCCACCTCCTGCGCCGGCTGCTCCTGCCTGTCTTCCACCTTCTTTCGTGGCTACCTCAGCAGCTGATTTACCCAGCTCCTTATCCGAAGGCCTGAAACGCAGCGCTGCGTTGGGTATTTTCAGCACATCACTCTTGTTCGCCACGATGATCGACACATTGGCGGTCATACCCGGTTTCAACTTCAAATCCTGGTTATCCACGGTGATCACCACATCGTACGTGACCACATTCTGAACGGTGATGGGGGCAATGCGTATCTGAGAAACGGTCCCCCGAAAGATCCTGTCAGGATAAGCGTCAACGCTGAATTCTACCATCTGGCCGAGAGCCACTCTGCCCACATCTGCCTCGTCGACATTCGTGTCAACCTGCATCTTCGTGAGATCCCGGGCTATCGTAAAAAGAGTCGGTGTCTGAAAGCTTGCGGCCACAGTTTGTCCCACATCGACGTTTCTCGATACGACCGTCCCATCAACGGGAGAAACTATTTTCGTGTACCGCAGGTTGGTTTCGGCAAGGCGCAGCTGCGCTTCAACCTGGCTTACCTGCGCCGTGTCGTACTGCAGCTGTGCTTCGGCCACGTCGTGGTTAGCTTCCGACGTGTCGAGATCGGCCCTCGCTATGAGGTTCCTCGCAAAGAGTTGCCTGTTCCGGTCTCTGACTCTTGTGGTTTCTGCGAGAGTCGCTTTATCTTTCTGGACCATTGCTCTTGCCTGAAGGAGATTAGCCTTCATATTGTCAACCTGCGCCTCGAAGGTGGCAGGATCTATCTCGGCTATCACCTGCCCCGCTTTCACGGGCGAGTTGAAATCAGCATGCAGTTTTTTCACCATTCCCGAAACTTGCGTACCCACGAGAACGGTGATCACCGCATTCATCGTGCCTGTGGCTGTTACCGTTGCGCGTATGTTCCCCTTGGTAACTCGGGCGGTCTTGAACTTCGGACTATTGCCCGTTCCCTTTAACCCCAGAAACAGTCCACCGCCGAGAACCAGAAGAACCGCGACAAGAATCAGGACCTTTTTCTTCATCATACACCTGTGGCCTTTATCGACGACAGTTCGGACACTTTTGCAATACTTACCCGGATCATCACGGGCAAAAGGCCATTAGCAACGCATACACTGAAAATAGGCTACTCCTTTCAACACTTTTTTTCCACAGACCGCAGCCAGACACCACATCGTAAACCTTACTCCCTCGTTTTGTAAGCAAGAGAGGTGCCAGCAGGATCGAGTTTATCACAATCGCGTCCGTACTGAGGATTCCATGTAACGGGGGACTGAAAGGGCGATATACGAGGGACACTTATGGTCGTGATGCGGCAATCTAGCTCGACATTATTGTTATTACCATGATGCCTTTTTCAGGTCCCGCGCCAACGCAGCGTGCGCGGGACCTGAAAAAGGCATTCTTTCCTAATGTAAGTCAGCTATGCTCCTTTATTCTTCAGCGCCTCCAGAACTGTTTTTGGGTCAAGAGGAAGACGCCTCACGCGAGCACCCGTGAGATTGAAGAGCGCGTTGGCTATTGCCGGTGCCACCGGCACCACGGGTGGCTCGCCTATGCCGCCGATCTTCTCTGTACTCTTGATGATGTGAACCTCTACCTCGGGAATCTCGCTGATCTTGAGGAGGGGATAGTCATTGAAATTTGAAGATTTGACGCCGCCATTCGCGAATCTCACTTTCTCCATAAATGTGGTGCTCATGCCCATTACTGCACACCCCTCAGCCTGTGCTATTATCGGGTCAGGGTTCACCACCGGGCCGCAGTCGATGGCAAACGTGATTTTGTGGACCTTTATCTTTCCGTCTTTCTCGTTCACGGAAATGTCGGCCACAGCAGCCACGTTGCTCCCGAAGCAACAGTGCTGGGCAATGCCTCTCCCGACGCCCTGAGGTACCGGTTTCCCCCAGCCGCCTTTTTCCGCGACCGTCTGGAGGGTGCGCGCAGCGCGTGGATTGTTCTTCAGAAGTTCCAGCCTGAACGCAACGGCGTCTTTGCCCGCCGCTTTTGCCAACTCGTCCATAAGACATTCCATGATAAATGCGTTGGGTGCATTCTGGACCGAACGCCATGGCGCCGCAGGAATAGGCAGCTCTGAAAGAATCTGCTCCAGGTACCAGTTAGGGATGTCATAGGTTGTGTGGCAGAAGGTCGGGGTCTTCTCGTAATCATAGATACCCCAGAGGCTGTATACGTCCACGCCATTCTTAATACCCGCAGGGTTCGAGAACTTCAAAATCGAAGTGCATGAAACCTTGTGCGACCAGCCGACTACGTTGCCGTTGCTGTCCAGGCCCACTCGAATTTTCTGGGCTGTGGAAGCACGATAAGCATCCCACTTCATGTCGTCCTCGCGGGTCCACATCACCTTCACCGGCTTACCCACCGCCTGCGAACACGTGACTGCATCGATCACGAAATCGGGACGGGCCCTTCGTCCGAGTCCGCATCCCACTAATGTCGTCTGCACGTTTATCTTATCCGGCGGTAACTTGGTGAGTCCTGCCGCAGTCATGACCGTAAGCGTCTGTCCCTGCGTAGGAACCCATATATCACAGCGATCTTTCTGCACATGAGCCGTGCAGTTCATCGGCTCCATGGTAGCATGCGCCACAAACGGCACAAAATATGTGGCCTCAACCACTTTGGCAGCCTCACTCAAGGCCTTCTTCGCGTCCCCCTTGTTTACCACCACAGCGCCCTGTTTCTCGAGGCCATCAAAGTATGATTTCTCCACGGACTCGTCATTCATGTCAGGGTGAGAACCTTTGTCCCATTGCACCTTCAAGGCCTCGCGTCCCTTCAACGCCGCGGCCGTGGAATCGGCTATGACAGCAACCCCATTTGGCGTTTGGGCTACCTTCGCGACTCCCTTGACTGCCATGGCCGCTTTCTCATCAAAGGAGGTTGGCTTCGCTCCGTAGGCAGGCGGACGGGCAATGACCCCGTAGAGCATGCCGGGGACCTGGACATCGAGGCCGAAGATACCGGTGCCGGCCACTTTTTCAGGGATATCCAGACGGGCCATGGGTTTGCCCATGTACCTGAACTCGCTTTCTTTCTTGAGCGGGGGGTTCTGGGGGATGGGAAGCTCGGAGGCAACGCGGCAGAGCTTGCCGTAGGTAAGGGTTTTATTGCTTTTCTTGTGTTTA
>DATKNH010000017.1 GCA_035541455.1 Syntrophorhabdales bacterium | reverse complement strand
GCACCGGAGGAAACACCAGACATAACAGTACTACTCTTACCTTCTTAGGCATTACGCACGCCCTCAGTATGTCTATCCAGGAAAAAGCGTACATGTAAGATGGTAGCCGCACCTCTGTCACATAGCAATACGCCATATGTTCAGCTTTGATGAGTCGAAGGTATTAGCCACAAGGGGTACCAGTAAGTTGAGGTGCAGAGTCTCAGCAATAGCCGGGCACGTTTGGGTGGCGTGGTGGGGCTACACGTAAGGACCGATTACACTTACAACCCAGCGCTTTCCTAAATTGTTAGCATTAAGCCGTTCTACCGATACCAAGTAAACCGTTGGACGATTGTCTATTAAATTTTTCTGAATTACTCTGTAGCGAGGGCGGAATTATGAAGACTGCAATGCCAGAAGGGGATTAGCGTACCCTATACAGAATGGAACGCATCGCTCTTGCGACCCCTGTCCAACGTGCGGGTTGACACGGTTGGGTTCCGCCCTGCTTTATCCTCTGTCTGCATGAGGCTACGTGGTAGGCCAAGGTAACAGACAGCGACAGCGGTATTATATCTCAAGAGGATATAGGGCTATGAAACGGGATTAACACGGGCTGTCAAAAAAGCTGTTCAGCTATATCCCCATCTTGGAGCAGACAGACGCGCTGGACAACGTTGAAATCGACTATCCGCTCCCGTATGACCGAAGTTTGTCCCCCGAAGAACTGAAAGAGCAAAAGAGGCAGCATCGACACTTCCTTCTCTCGCAGACCCTGCAAAGCTAGGCCCCCCGCGAAGCAGGGTGCAACTGCGTAAGCATAACGGGCAGGGTCAGCAATGGCCGGGGAAGTGTTTGGGAGTTATGTGATTGGGGGTCATGCGACACCCTCTGATGATGACCCTTGTTATTGTTCCTCTGAATCTTCTGTATATTCATGAACATCTTTTGTCAGAGCATGTTCGAGGTTCAAGTCTTTGAGGACCTCCCTTGCCCGCTCTGCCTGATCTTTGGGAACCATAAGCTTCGCGGGCTGAATCAGCGGTTGAACGTAGTTAAACTCCTCTCCGAAGAAGGAATAGGTAATACCTTCGCCATCAAGAATCGACTTGATGAGCGCTATGTCACCCGCATTAAAAGTGGCAAGAATCTCCTCAAGCTCAACCCATTCTGACGACTTGTCATCTTCATTGAGTTGCGCAATTAAAGGAACGCCGCAATCTGCACAGACGCTGATACCCTCGACATATTCGGTACGGCATTTAGGACAAAACATCTTCCCCTCCTCGTAGTGTTCCTATTAACCGCGATTCTGAGTTAGTCCACTAGAACAGTATAGTACAGATGTTACTACCTTGGTCCTTTTGATGCACGTTGTTGATTAACAATCAACGTGTACCCTCTGTCGTGTCAAACAGAACGTCAGTACAGCGTGAAACCTTTTGAGGGATGAGAGTCTTTAAGAATTCACGTGAGAACGGGCTTGTGCGTAGGTTGAGAAGAGAACACGAGAGGGATACCGATTCACATGTAGTGTTGTCATAGCTATTAGGCTTAAACCGAGATGGTAGGCTTTTTGAGCCAGCATTGACAAGGGTTTTCATGCCCCTCAAAATGATGATCCGTAATACGCCGGAATGAAAGTAGTTTTGAAAGACTATTTTTCTTGTTTTCAGAGCTTTATTAGAACATCCCAATTTTTGAATATATGCCGGAATCATTAGATATTACAGCGATGTTACAGTCTAGAACAAAATGGTTATAAACAGAGGAATAACAAGTATTTGGAGTCTTTGATCAAGGGGTTATTCACCAGTTTTTACACATAAAATGTGGAAAACCCATGAACGCACTGTAAGTAGCGGACGCCCTCCAATCTGCTTCCGCACTTTCTTCCTAATCTTTGTTACTGATTTTGCCCTTCAAGCTTTCTATATATAAAGGAGGGCCATCATAATGTTCAAGAAACGATCCCCACGAGACGAGACTCCAGAACATCGCGTTCATCGTTGACAGAGAAGCCTAAGCAGCCACGCCCACGCAGGGATCACGAGACCGATACCACTATGAAAGCGTTTGAACGGTACTATAACATGGGAGATAGACGCTCCTATCGAAGGATCGCCGAGGAGTACGCCATCCATCCTCTTACTGTGTTCAATTGGGCCAAGAAATTTCAGTGGCAGGCGCGAATCGCTGAGCGTAAAGCTGCTATAGCTGAGAGGCTACGCCGAGATTCCATCCATGATGCGATGAAAACGAGAAAGAGATTTGTCGATGAGATAAGCAAGCTATTCGATAGATTCGTTCTATGGGTGGAAGAGGAGGAACGGGCCTACGAGGAAGCCTGTGCAGAAGCAAGAGAAAAAGGGACACCCCTCCCGCGCCGTTTTAGCGTCATCAGGGATATGTCCGATCTGGAAAAGCTCGCGAAATTACATTTGCTGTTTAGTAGGCGATGCCACGGAGCGCAGGGAGAGTGTGAACAATGAACAAGAGAAGAGAGCAGAAGCTTTCCTGAAAAGTGCGCCAGAGGCGCGGGAACTGCTTGTACAGGTGTTTCGGCGTGAAAAGCCCTATCAGGATGTCAAGAACAGCTTCGTACGAGCGTGTAGACGAGCCGGTATTGTGGACTTCCGGTTTCACGACCTACGTCACACCTTTGCTTCGCATCTTGTTATGGAAGGGGTAGATATCACGACCGTGAAAGAACTGCTAGGACACAAGACCCTGACCATGACTCTTCGGTATGCCCACCTTGCACCCTCTCATAAGGTAAAGGCCGTTGATGTGCTGGACAGAGCGCTTAACGGAAACTCTACTTCACATTTACTTCACAGTTTGCCTTCGTCCGAGGTCGCAGTGATGTCGGGAAGTCCAGTAATATCCAAGTGCCCCCGGCATGACTCGAACATGCGGCCTGCGGATTAGGAATCCGTCGCTCTATCCACCTGAGCTACGGGGGCACGAACCTTACAAACACTTTTTAGCTGAAAGAACTTAGTGCCTCCGGGCCTGGTGGATCATCCGTCGCTCTATCCACCTGAGCTACGGGGGCACGAAAATATCAGGTAATTAGCATAGCACAAGAGGACCATATTTCGGCAATATAAATTCTGTCGAAAAATTCGGCCGAGCGCAAATTCGTCATGTGGCCTATACTGAAGTTGACCTTGCGTGTCTGTCAACCAAAAACGAAGTAGCGCAACCAGATATAGATGTTCGACACAACAATGGACATAAACCAGAAGGGAAATGCGTAGACCATAAACTTTACGAATGATACCTTTCTCCCGACTTTTTCGCCCATACCGACAACCACGACATTTGCGGATGCCCCGATAGCCGTTCCGTTTCCACCGAGGCAGGCACCAAGAGAGAGGGCCCACCAGACCGGTAACATGGTTGTCTGATTCACTACATCGATGTGGACACCTGGCCAGAGCGCTTTTCCCATGTCGAGGAGGAGGGGGTTCATGGTGGCCACAAAAGGTATGTTGTCGATGAAGGCCGAGGCTACGGCGGAGAACCAGAGAATAATGGTGCTGGCGAAGAGCATGTTACTCCCCGTTGCCTTGATAACCGCGTCTGCCATCATTTTCACGAAACCTACCTTGACCACTGCGCCTACAACGATAAACAATCCTATGAAGAAAAATATTGAGGGCCATTCGCATTCGCTGAGGATGGTATGCGGTTCTTCTATGTTGAGAACCAGCATGAGAAGCCCTGCGCCGAAGATAGCGATGGTGGCGGGCTGTAGTTTGATCTGGCCGTGAAAAATGAAGGCAGCGATCACGACAGCCAGGACGATGAGGCAGCTCCAGATGGTTTTCCTCTCTTTGATCACTCCTTTTTCGTCCATGTTCATGATGCGCTCCATGGCTTCTCTGGATGTTTTAAGGTATCGTCTGAAGACTATCTTCAGCATGATGATATAGAAAAGCATGATGACGAGAATAGCTGGAGCAAGGTGGCGGACAAAGATCATAAAATCGAAGTGGGCTTTGGATGCGATCATGATGTTGGGTGGATCACCTATGAGGGTTGCAGTTCCCCCTACGTTCGAGGCCAGTGCTGTCGATATCAGGTAGGGTACGGCGTCCACTTCCAGTTGGTCGCAAATATAGATGATGATGGGCGTGATGAGAAGGACCGTTGTCACGTTGTCGATGAAGGCACTCACAAACGCAGTTACAAATGCGAATATTGCCATGATCCAGTAGGGGCTTCCTTTCGCGATCTTCGCGCTCTTGATCGCGAGATACTCGAAGAAGCCCGTCGGCCTCATGATATTCACAATGATCATCATTGAGATCAAGAGCAGGACCACGTTCCAGTCCACACCCAGTTCTTCCGAGTAGAACGCTTCACTCTGCTGCAGTACGCCGGTGACCAGGATGATCGACGCGGCAAAGAGAGCGATTATTGTTTTATGAAAATGTTCCAGGGTAATAAGGACATACGCGACAAAGAATACGCCGACAGCAATATAGAAAGGATTCATTAGATCTCTCCCCCCGGTATTTCGTCTTCAGCGGCCCCGCTTCAGGTGACCGGCTGAATACTCAAGCATTGAACGCACGCGTGCTGAAGTGTATTTCCTGCTCGGTGCCTTGGACGTATCTGAATCCTGGGGCTCGCGTCACCCCCTCCAGCGGCAAAGCCGCGTGTAGCCTCCCCCTCTCGCTCGCGGTGCTCACTAGATAGATTCCTTACAGGCGGCGCCGAGCTAGCAGAGGACACGCTTTCAAGCATGGGTGAATGCATTCACTGTTCGCCAGAGCGCGTGATGTGAGTACCACGGGCTTACCCGTGGGAATCTATTTATCTGTTTTTGTTATATAATGCAAGACTTTTCGGCATAGCGGTCGGGCCCATCCAAAACATGTTTCCTTACGCGCCCATTGCCTTGAGCGTTATTCTCGCCCCTACGGCCCCCGGTATCCACCGTTCGCCGAAATGATCCATGAGGACTTTCTGAGCGTAATAGCCGGTGCAGTGAAATCCTGCGAGGTAGCTGACATGTGCCTCTGCTATGTGTCGCACTGTCTCACGCATTTGTTCTTCATCCGCATTGTTAAGGTGAAAGCCTCCGAAGAGTGCGAAGATATTGTGCCCCGGGAAAAGCCGCTGTGTGTGCAGGAGGGTGTTTACGACGCCCGCATGGGCGCAGCCCGTGATCACGACAAGCCCTTTGCCGGAAAGCTCAATAATCAGAGCCTGGTCGTCGCTGATCGGATCGCGCACCAGTGTGCCTTTCTCTTCAAGAAATGCGTTGGGCATGCCCTTTTCAAAGGCAGTCCGCCGCTCGATCTCCCCGGAAACGTATGCGCCCTGCCCCAGCGAAGTCAAGCCGCCGCTCAAAACAATTCTCGACTGCAGCTTGGCAAGCAGGCTCTTCTTGATGCCCCAGGGCCCGACTACGCGCTCCCCGAATTTGATGAATCGTCTGATGCCGCATGCGGTAGGATGAAGGACAACACGGCAGGATTCCTTTGCGTACGTCAGGGCTTTAGAAAAACCACCGTAATGATCCCCGTGCGCGTGGCTCAGGACCATGAAATCGGCGAGCCCGATATCGATGCCCAGTTGTCTGGCGTTATGCAGGAGTATGGCGCCGCTTCTTCCGAAATCGTAAAGTATGCGCAGAATATCCTTTTGCTCCGTGATCTCGATCCAGAGTGAAAGGCCCTGCTCACCCCGGAGGCGCGAACCATCCCCTGGTGTGGGGTAGGTGACATACTCTTTTGACGGGAGAAAAATATCAGTGTAGTTGTCTACAAGCAGCGTGATTTCGACCCTGTCTGCCATACGACACCCCCTTTGCACGAACATTGCCGCTGGCCGTAGTTGCTTTGGAGAGGCCGGGACATTGTTCTGCTACAGGTTAGCTAAATCGAACCAGGGTCGGGAGTCAAGATAAATCCATACACCCTGCAAGGAAATAAAGAAGTTGATAATGGCGCTGCAAATCTCGTATATTGTTGTCCATGCAGCGGGACAAAGCTTTTCTGCTCATCATCGTGGCTTTTCTGGCAGGCTTTATAATCGGGGCGGTCAGTGGTATCAAGTTTTACGGGTCTCAAAGGGGAGGGACTCCCCCGGTTGCTTCAGAAGGAGGCTCCGTGAGCCCTCAGGCCAAAGCGAACCTGTTACAAGAAATCAGCCAGATGGAAGAAGCCCTCAAAGGCGATCCGCAAAACCTGCAGGTGCTCATATCACTGGGTAACGCGTATTTTGATACCAACCAGGAAAGAAAGGCGATTGATACGTACCAGAAGGCGCTCGCGATCGATCCCAAGAACGCTGACGTGCGGACCGATATGGGTATCATGTACAGAAACATCAAAGATTATGACAGCGCAATCAGGGAGTTCAGACAGGCCGCAAAAGACAACCCCACCCACGTTAACAGCAGGTTTAATCTTGCTATCGTCCTCCAGAATGATAAGAAGGATATACCCGCGGCTATTGTGGCGTGGGAAGATTTCTTAAAGGTAGCTCCTACCGACAACAGAGCTGTCATGGCCAAAGCCCAGTTGGAGCAGCTCAAGAACCTCGCCAAGTAATAAAGCCCGTTCCGAGTTTCGACGCCTGCGGCGTTGTTGCGGGTTACGTGTTTTAACCCGCAACCCGCAACAGATTTTGGTTCGTAACGTTCATTAGATGAGGTGACCCAGTTCAAACACCACGAGTGCCTGACTGCCCGATGGTGACTTGTTGTTGATCCGGTGGGGCGTCTCGGCCTTGTAGGTGACTGCGTCACCCTGGTGGAGGCTGATCTTCTCCTTGCCCACCTCACACTCTATCTCACCCGTAAGACAATAGACAAACTCATCTCCCGGGTGAAAACAAAATTCCTCGCGGAATTTCTCGTCAGGCGCGAGCCTCAGAAGGACCGGTTGGAGATTCTGCTGCTTGAGGTTTGGTGCGAGGGCCTCAATTGAGGATCCCGGCTGTTTTCCCACGCCAGGCGAAAATACAACTTCTTTCATGTCCTGGCTCTGCCCGGAAAAAAAATCATTGATCCCCATATTGAAGGCTTTGGCGATCGCCAGCAGGGTGGTGACAGTGGGCGAGGTTTTGTTTCTCTCTATGAGGCTGAGGGCATTGGCTGAAACTCCGCTTTTCTGCGAGAGAAGTCTTAACGACATGCTCTTGCTTGCTCTGAGCCGCTTCAGTTTTTGACCTACGTTCAGGATGTCTTGAGCTTCCACCGCGAGGCCTCACTTGGACCGGGGGGTCCCAAAGATTGACTTAGTTGGCGTATACATTTATAGTCTAACGAAAGGGCCGCTTTGTCAAGAAAATTTGTACCAAAAATCACAACCTTTTATAGCCCGATTTTTCTTCGGGACTATCCAACAGTGGACTGTGAGGCGCCGGAACGCGTCAGTGCCATCCATTCCGAGGTAGCCGAGCTTGTAATTTTTTTGGAACCGGAACCCTGCAATATAGAAGACCTCAGGCTCTGCCACACAGACAGCGTTCTGGCCTCGGTGCAACGGTATTCGGAGGTGTTTGAGGTGGCCCGGGTCTCGGCGGGGGCCGCAATTGCCGCGGCTGAGCGGTGCTTCAAAGGGCCCACCTTCTCGCTGGCCCGACCTCCGGGCCACCATGCCGGCCGCAACTTCAACGGTGGATTCTGCTTCTTCAATAACATAGCGCTGGCTGTTCAGAAACTGCTTACCGCCAACAGGATCGGGTCGGCCCTGATTGTTGATATCGACCTTCATTACGGCAACGGGACGTTCGATATTTTTAAGGACGACCAGAGAGTGACCTTCAGGAATATTTCCGCACCGAGCCGCACGGAATTTCTATCAAACCTGGACAACGCGCTGGAAGACGCTGCCGGCTACGACATCGTGGGCTGTTCCGCAGGGTTCGATACGTATGTACATGATTGGGGCGCGCTGCTCTTCACCCAGGATTTCAAAACCATCGGCTCAAAGATCACCTCTTCCAATCCGCATGTGTTCTTCGTCTTGGAAGGGGGCTATTATGTGACGGATTTAGGCAGGAACGTCCACTCTTTCCTTCAGGGCATCCAGGAAGCTTGTTCGTAAGCTGTGTACTTGCCTTCGCCGCCGGGATCTATATCCAAGCCTTCTATGGCATTGCGCCGAGGCCGATTGCTCTCGGACTCGCTGCGCTGGTGCTGTTGCTTCCATTTTCCCAGCGCAGGAATGGCAGTGTCACTTTTTTTCTTCTGGTGGTTGCTTTTTTACTGACCGGCATTATCCGACTGGCAATCGTCACAGAATCAATGCCTTTGCTGATTGATGAAGGCGAATCCCTGTATGCGGGAAGCGTAGTTGAAACATCGCCGAAGTCAAAAGTCATAGCCATTACCGATCCTGAATCCTTGCGGGATCTGCGGGTTTCATTTCACTCGGATGCTCCCCTGGAGACTGCGGATCGCGTCTACCTGAGAGGCCGCATCGTTGAATTCAGCCCGGTGTCTGCAGACTCCCCGCGCAAGCTCTGGAGATGGCTCAAGCGCTTGGAAGGGGTCAACCACGAACTGAAAGGGAAGATACTGCTTGTGAGACCGGGCGGCAGTTCCATTAATGCCTTGAGGAATTTTTTCCGGAAAAGGATAGAGGCATCAGGAGCGATGCACAGCGATGTCCAGAAGGCACTCACTATCGGCGATCGAGCTTCGCTTGACGAAGAAATCAACAAGCTCTTCCTGAGGACAGGCACCTCCCACGTACTCGCCATTTCAGGCTTCAACGTAGGCATTATCTCGGGTTTCTTCTTTTTTGTTGCGAGATTTCTCCTCCGTCGCATCAGGCGGCTCAGATTGTCAGGCCGGGACGTAAAATATGCGGCCGTGCTCACGATTCCCTTCCCCTTTATTTTCATGCTCATAGCCGGCTCAGGCGTCTCCGTGATCCGTGCAACGATCATGGTGGAGATCTACATGCTGGCCCTCATCTTTGAAAGGGGAAGACATCTCCTGAACAGCATGGCCCTTTCCGCCCTCATTATTCTCCTCATCTATCCCCACTCACTTTTTTCACCTTCGTTCCAGCTCACCTTCATGAGCCTGCTCGCGATAGTGCTCTGCATGGAGAAGCTCTACCCGATGATAAAGAAGATCAGATGGACACCGGCCGAATGGTCCTTGTCGGTCATACTTACCACTGCTGCTGCGACGCTCGGAACCGCCCCTGTTGTGATATATCATTTCTACGGGATAAACCTCTTCAGTATCATCCACAATCTTGCGACGGTACCACTGACGGGGGTCCTGGCCACATCCTTGAGCCTCATAGGCATGAGTGTGCCTTTCGGTGATGTCCTGTTGGTGCTCTCAGGATGGGTAGTCCATTTCAATCTCATTCTTCTCCGCTGGCTCGATTGGGGTTATCTCTTTCCCATTATCCGGCCCGATTTCTTTGAGATGCTCCTTTATTACGCGCTCTTCTTCTCTCTCCTGTACGCAGGGAAGAAGCCGGTGGTTGCCTTGCTCCTCGCTGTGCTGCTTCCTCTCTGCGTGCTTCAATTGTACCTGGTATATGAAAGAAGATTTAATAATGATCTCTGCGCCAACTTCATAGACGTGGGTGTGGGAGAAGCGACTCTCATCGAGGCGCCGAAAGGCGTGAGGATTCTCATAGACGGGGGAGGTTCCCTATCCGGGGACTTCGATACCGGCTCCCGGATTGTGATGCCCTTTCTGCTGTCAAAGAAGATCCTGACGCTCGACTATGTGATCAATTCTCACGGCCATGAGGACCATATCGGGGGTCTTCCATCGTTACTTCAAAATATGAACGTGAGAAACTTTGCAACCACGTCACATTTGGTGGAGTACGTACACTATCGGTCTCTACTGGAGACCATGCGCCGGAAGGGAACCGCACTGCAGTTCTGGAAGAAAGGAGATGCCTATCATTTTCCGGCCGAGACAGAGATTGCAGTGTTGCATCCTTTACAGGGCGCAACCTTTGAAAACCTGAATGATGCTTCTCTCGTAATCGCGATCACGCGGAATGGGAGCACGTTTCTCTTTCCCGGCGATATCGGCGGTAGCGTCGAAGAAGAGCTCATCACCTCGGGCGCTTCTCTCAAGGCAGATGTCCTGAAAATTCCGCATCACGGCAGCCTCACTTCCAGCACTCTTCCCTTTTTGAGAGCAGTCAGCCCGAAGCTGGCGGTATTGAGCGGAGGCGGGGTGATGGCGGGATTGCCTGCTCGCCAGACCATGGAGCGGTACCGGATGCTTTCCATTCCCACAGTGAGGACAGACAGCCAGGGACCGATCACTGTATGTTCTCGCGCAGGACGGCTTACCTATCATATAGCACAATGACCCGAAATGCTGTTCTCCTTGCTGGCATAATCAATGTTCTGGTCTTATGATTGTAAGTAAGACTTGTGGTAGAATGGCGTCGAAAAAGATAAGTGTGCTGGTGGCTCCGGCGAAAACGAAATAAAACGTAAGGAGCTGGTAATGCACCCGGCAAGAAAGGAGAGGATAACATGTTTAAGGAGCTTGCGGAGAAGAGAAGAAGTGTCAGAGCGTATGCTGACCGACCTGTGGAAGCCGAAAAGATCGATGCTATCATCGAAGCTGCCCTGCGTTCCCCGACGGGAGGCGCCAGAAGGCCTTGGGCATTTGTAGTGGTCACCGACAAGGGCCTTCTGAAGGAACTCTCGGTGGCAAAGCCCGGAGGTGCCGCCTTTGTCAAGGATGCCCCGGTGGGCGTAGTCGTGTGCGGAGATCAGTCTGCTTCCGGACTATGGGTCGAGGATTGCTCGATAGCTGCGGTCACTATGCAATATGCAGCTCATGACTTGGGCCTTGGAAGCCGCTGGGCACAATTGAGAGGAAATAATTTCAACGACAACACAACGTCAACCCAATACATCGCCAAGCTCCTCGGCCTTCCTGAAAATCTTACGGTTGAGTGTATCATAGCGGTAGGGTACCCGGCTGAAGAGATGGTTCCCTACAAGAAGGACGAACTCCGTTACGATAAGGTCAGCTATAACCGTTACGGCCAGAGCAAGAGCTGATCTGCAGCACCTGAGCGGCGGTCCTTCTGCAAGACAGAAGGGCCGCGCCATACAGAAGGGAACGAATCGATAGAGGATTGCTCAGCGAGGAAAGACTACTTGCAGTACTCGTCCATCAGGTATTCTTCGTTGGTGTTTTCGTAGATTTTTGCCCAGCGGCCGGGTTCTTTTGACCTGCCGATCCTTCCGTCCGAGTACGTCACCTGAAGCTCCACCGTGCGAAATTCCTGCCTGGGACAGTTTAATTCGTCCAGGGTCACAATGCGCCTCTGTGCTGCGCCGGGCGGAAACTCCCTTTTTCGCCACATCTGGATAACGTCCTTGGAAATCCTTGTTATTGCTTCCTCGTCGATGAAATGCCTGACATCCTGATCGTCAGTCATATATCTTTTCCACTTTCTTCCATCCTCGTTCTCGCCCGAAGAAACATTGGAAGAAGCATCTGAGGAAGCGCTGGAGGGGAGTTGTTTGCCTTCTTTCTGGACTGAATGTACTTCAGGTGGGGTGGGTTTCTGTTGCGGAAGTTCGGCTGGCTTCTTCTCCCAGGGATTATCGAAGCTCAAGCTGCAGGAGAAAAGAGACAGCACGGAAAGCATGATGATCAGCGCCTGGCAGCAGCGGGAAGGGACAATTCTCACGGCACGTGTTCTGCCCACGTTTACGGCTCCGTTACTAGACTGGCGATGCTGCGTATCTGAGTACCCTGATAACGCGACTCAGCTTAGCGTATAGTATACACAGAATTGAAAGAAAAAACTGCCCACTTTGCTGTTGACACGGGCGCTGCGTCTGTGGGAAAAGAAATAGCGATAGATTTTCGCGTCGTCGGGTACCCGTGGCGTTATTTCACGGGTGATGAAATCTATCTAGCGAGCACGGCTCGCGAGAGGGGAAGGCTCCGGCGGTTTTGCCGCAGGAGGAGGCGACGCAAGCCCCAGCAATAGAACGTTGAGAAAACCACAGGGGGTTCCCATGAGAAAAGAACATATAAAGAGAGCGGTTTCGGTTGCGGCTGTAGTGCTTTGCCTCTGTGTGCTCGCTCTTCCTTCTCATGCCCAGCAGACTGCCGCTACCGATGCGAGTGTTAAGCTGCCTCCACCCAAATTGGACGGAAACGTTTCCGTAGAAAAAGCGTTGACTGAACGGCGCTCGGTTAGGGCTTACAAATCTGAACCGCTTTCTCTCGATGAAGTTTCCCAGATCCTCTGGTCAGCGCAGGGTGTAACCGATGCTGGAAAGGGCTTACGCACAACGCCTTCGCCCAAGGGCCAGTTTCTGATTGAAGTCTATCTCGTGGCTGGTAACGTGACCGGCCTTCCGGCCGGGCTGTATCGTTATCAACCAAAGGAGCATGCATTGATCAAGATGGCCGAGGGCGACAAAAAGGCTGATCTTTCTAAGGCTGTTCCCCAGCCCGCGGTGGCCGGCGCACCGGCGTCGCTGATCATTTGCGGTGTGCCGGAACGGTCGGCGGCAAATCCAGCCTGGATTTACCTCGAGGCTGGCCATGCTGCGGAAAACGTATATCTGCAGGCTACTGCCATAAAGCTGGGGACGGTTTCCATAGCCGGTTTCAAACCGGAAGACGTGAGGAAGGCTCTGCCTTTGCCGGAGAAACAGCAGCCCATTTACATTATGCCCCTGGGCAGGAAATAACCTCCACTCCTAAAGATATTGAAACCAAACTCCTAATCCCTTTGGGAGTGAAAATTGACCATTTGGCCGATTGATTAAGACAGTATCTCGCCGTTAAATACCATATACATAAGGCGCATTCCTTTACTAACTGCCTCTAAGAGCGGGAAAGAATGAACATCGACTGGCTTTTTAAGAACCTCTCAAAAACACTCTCAGACCAGGTGAACGATTTTTTTGAGACCATACTCTACCTGGACACAGAGCAGTTAGCGGCCACGTACAGCGGTCTCACCGGGTTGAGGGAACGTCCCAAGGTGGAAGTACAAAACATTGGTGGTGAGTACAGGTCAAGTTTTTTTTCATCCAGCGGTCTGGGAAGCGCATCTGCGCAGCTCTTTGAAGTGGACGACAGCCATCTGTTGAGGGCTATGCTTCCGGGCCTCAAAATGGCGTATCTCAGTGTAGCTGACCCACAGGTTCTTAAATCAGCCCGGAAACAAAGGATCTGGATGGAAGGTACCTTGCGGAATACTATGTACGTCCTGCCGCGTGGACTTCGATGCGATGGACGAAATTCGGCGCTGGTGCTGGAATTTGTTCAGAACGACATAAAGTGCAGCCTGGCAACACACAATCAGTATGTCTCCTCCATTTACAGGCCATTTATAACGGAAGAACGGACGTTTGAGGAAAAAGCAGACCTGTTTGGTTACCTGCACAGTTGCGAAGAGAAGAAGATAGCCATTTCCTCGGTGAAGGAAAAAATAGTCTATCAGGCGCTCGTGACGCCAATCGCCATCCTGCGTAAGTAGTTCCTGCCAATTCGACTTCAAGGATATCAAGAGTGAAGATAAGGACCTGCGGTTACCGCTAACTGGGCCGTATGCCGTGAGTTCAGCGAATGTGCGTCGGCATGAGGACCTCCGCGATATCGAGAACTCTAACCCTGCTCTCGGCCTTTTCGTCTTTTATTCCGTCCTCGAACATCGTGAGGCAGTAAGGACAGCAGGTTGCGATGACCGTGGGATCGAGACGCAATGCCTGAGCGGTCCGGTTTGCGTTTATCCTCGTGCCGCTCGATTCTTCCATCCACATGCGTCCCCCGCCGGCCCCGCAACAGAAGCTTTCACGGCGGTTTAAATCCATCTCCAGCGGCAATGATCCTGTTGCACGACGCAACACTTCTCGAGGATCGTCGTAGATGTTGTTATACCTCCCGAGATAGCAGGAATCGTGAACGACAATGCGCTCCTTGGTCACCCTTTCCGGGGGGCGTATCTTTCCTTCTCTCAGAAGAGTACCTAAAAGCTCTGTATGATGCAGCACCTCGAATTCTGCGCCGAAATCCCGATAGTCGTTTTTGAATGTGCTATAGCAGTGGGGACAGAGAGTCAACATCTTCTTAATCCCGTACTTCCTGAAGGTTGTCACATTGCTTCGGGCGAACTTGTCGAACACATATTCGTTACCCAACCGCCGCAAAGGATCTCCGCAGCACTGCTCTTCTTTGCCCAGAACCGCGAAGGATACCGATGCGTTCCGCAGCGCTTCGATAATCGCTGCTATGACACTCTTCATGCGGGAAGTGAAGGACGCCACGCATCCGATATAGAAGAGGTACTCGGCGTCAGGTTTTTCGGCCAGTAATGGCACATCGAGGTCTAATGCCCACCTGATGCGGTCAGAGGGCGCAATGCCGTAAGGGTTGTACCGCTGTTCGAGATTGCGGAAAAGATTGATCACTTCCGAAGGAAAATCGACCGCTTCCATCACGAGATGGCGTCTCATTTTCAGAAGCTTGGGGAATTGTTCTATAAAGACAGGGCACTTCTCCACGCACGCTCCGCAGGTGGTGCAGTCCCAGATTGCCTGAGGCGCTATACTCCGCTCGTGGTCTCCACCTATAAGCGCAAAGCTGACAGGAGTGTGTTCATCTGCGCCTGCTATGGTATCTCCACCCCGCAATGTCAGAATCGCATTTCCGTTCCTGATGAGGTTGGCTTTGCCCTGGAGAATTACTTCTTTGGGATTGAGCACTTTGCCCGTGGTTGTAGCAGGGCACGCATCAGCGCATCTTCCGCATTCGGTGCAGGAGAAGAAATCGAGCAGATCCTTCCATGTAAACTGCGTAACCTTGGAGACGCCGAATCGCTCCCCCCGCTTGAATTGCAGAACGGGCAAGGAGTGGGGAAAACCGAAGCGCCTGAAGAAGCAGTTGAGAAGTGCGGTAAGGATGTGCAGGTGTTTGCTGCACGGTATATAGACGAGAAAGAGAAGAAGCACTGCCGCGTGGAGCCACCAGCAGACTCGTTCCACAAGCTGCCAGAATAAGAGCGTGCCATATCCCGTAAACGGTGAGGCCATGATTCGAGAGAAGGGCCTGTATACTTGGCTTTCCTGTCCCGCTACCACGGAGGCGATGTGCAGCCCGAAATAGGCGATCATGAGAAGCCCGACGAGGCCGAGTATAAAAAATGCGTCAAGGCTTCGTTCCACGTTCGGCGGCTTGAAGAATAACCGTCTCGCCGCTGCGATGACAACGACGATGAGCACAATGAATGAGGTCACGTCCGCAACAAAAATGATGGCCGGATAGAGCAATGCACCCGTGAAACTGAGGCTGAACCTGGGGAATATGCCCGCAATGATAAATTCACTGTTGACCATGAGCTGGAGCAGAATGAATCCCCAGAAGAGAAGGAAATGATTCACACCGAAAGGTTTTTCGATGACCCTTTTCTGTCCGAAACCATAGACGAGGAGCGCTTTCAGCCTCTGAAGGAGGTGGTCGAACCTCTGCTCTGCTTTCCCCAGGAGGACCATAGCCAAAAGGCGGAACACCCTCCTCAGGAAAAGAAAGAGTGCTGCGAAAAAAGCCAGCGCAAAGATGATGGACTCAGCTACGGACATGTGATCCTCATGTGTCGCACACAGGGGCGGTTTTCATCTTTCGCAGTTCTTCGATCATTCCCGGAACAATCTCAAAGACGTCTCCGACAATGCCAAGGTCTGCTACATCAAAGATGGGCGCGCGCTCGTCTTTGTTGATGGCGATGATATACTCGGCATCCTGCATGCCGACAAGATGCTGGATGGCACCCGAGATGGCGCAGGCGAGATACAGCTTCGGTCGCACGGTCTTGCCGGTCTGTCCTACCTGCCGTTCGTGCCTGATCCACCCTGCATCTACGGCACTCCTGGAGCCGGCAACCACGCCGCCGAGCAGGTCTGCCAATTCCTGAAGCATCCCGAAGTTCTCTGCGCTCATCAGTCCTCTGCCACCGCTGACGATGACTCCCACGGCCGTTATATCCACAGAACTCTCGCACTGAATGGGCGCTACCTCCAGTATTTTCGTGAGTATCTGATTCTCGTCGAATGTAATCGATTCTCGAACCAGCGTTGCCTTCCTCCCCGGGATTCGTGAAGGCGTGGGCATAACATTGGGCCTGACCGAGGCCATTTGGGGCCTGGCCTTTTCGCAGAGGATCGTGGCCATAATGTTACCGCCGAAAGCTGGGCGTGTCTGCTCCAGGTACCTGTTTTGCTTGTCGATCGCCAACGCCGTGCAGTCCGCGGTCAACCCGGTCTGCAGGCGCGTTGCCACGCCACCTGCCAGGTCACGGCCGAGGCCTGTGGCCCCGATCAATAATACCTCGGGTGCATATTTCCCGACGAGGTGGACACACGCACGCAGGTGAGTTTCGGCCCTGTAGTCCTTGAGGACCGGCGTGTCAACCAGGTAGACCTTATCGGCACCATATTCGGCGGCCTCATCTGCCAGGTGTTCAACGTTGCTGCCGAGCACTACAGCGGCCAGTTCCACCTCAAGGTCTTGGGCAAGCTCTTTTCCTTTCCCGAGAAGTTGCCAGGAGACCGGTTCGGCCTTGCCATCCATCTGCTCCACGTAGACCCAGACCCCGCGCCAAAGACTACTCGCTGTTTCTCCGCCCGTCTCTGCTGCAGGTTGCTCCTCGTCCCATGTGCCAATGCCTTCCTCAGGGATGAACGTGGTGATGGCGTCAGCCGGGCAGACTTTGACACACTTGCCACAGCCGATGCATTTTTCCAGGTCGATAATCGGCTCGCCTTTTTCATCGTACCTGATTGCGTTGACCGGGCAGGCCGGCTCACAGCGGCCGCAGCCAATGCATTTGCCGGGTGAGAGGCGAACCTTGAATCTCCGTTTTTTATTTTGCATTAGAGGTCCAGGATTTTCCAATCTTCGATCTTCTGTATGATGAGCCGAACTGTCTCTTCCTTAGCGCTGCCCAGTCCTGATACTATCTCGCCCTTCTCTCTTTGAGGCGCGAAGATACGCTTCACCCACGTGGGCGAGCCGTTAAGCCCTATGGTGTTGACATCGATCTTGAGGGTTTCATTTGTCCAGACCGCCAGGGGGGCTTCTTCGGCATAGAGTCTTCGCGGTACCGCGGGATAGCGCACGGTGTTGATTTCGCGCACCACCGTGATAAGAGCCGGAAGCCGTGCTTGAACAACCTGGTGCCGGTTGTCAAACTTTGCCCTTACCGTGATATACCTACCCTCGACGTCCACATCGAGCACTTTGTCAACAAGCGTCACCTGTGCAAAGCCCAGGCGTGTTGCTATTCCGGGTCCTACCTGGGCGGTATCGCCATCAATGGTCTGTTTTCCGCAGACAACGAGGTCGACTCGTTCCTGAGAGGAGAGTCTTTCAATCGCCTCACTGATGACCTTGCTCGTCGCCAGTGTATCAGAGCCTCCGAAGACTCTATCCGAGAGAAGAACTGCTGCGTCGGCACCCAGAGCGATCGCATCGCGCAAAACTGTTTCCGCAGGAGCCGGTCCCATGGAAAGCACCGTGACTTTCCCCCCGCATGTGTCCCTGATGCGTAAAGCTTCTTCCAGTGCGTGGTCATCAAAAGGATTGATGATGAAGGGTATCCCTTCCCTGATGAGCGTGTTGGTGACCGGATCTATTGTGACCTGCGTTGTGTCCGGGACCATCTTGACGCATACGACGATGTGCACAAGTACCCCCTGCAATAATTCACAACTTTATCCTAAGGGCGTAGCTCTGTCAATTCAAGAACTTAAATCGATGGTGTGTCAGCGCCGGCCCATGGCGTTCCAATTGACGAGCGTCAGGCAAAAGTGATATCCTAGCGCATAAGGGTGAAGAAATGTTTGGCCTTGGAGTTCCTGAACTTCTCGTTATACTGGTAATCGTCATGATCATTTTCGGTGCAGGCAAGCTGCCGGAGATCGGTGGGGCGATAGGCAAGGGCATCAAGAGTTTCAAGAGGTCGGTAAAAGACGACGAGATAGACGTTACCCCCAAGAACGATAAGGATAAAGAAAAGCCCGCCCCATAAACCGTGGCCCACACTGTATTCATCGGCATAGGCTCGAATATTGGCGATAGGCACGGCAACTGCACATCGAGCCTAGAACGAATTACCGCTGACCGGAGAACCGAATTCCCGGCCTTGTCCTCGTTTTACATCACCTCGCCTGTTTCACCTGTGCCTCAGGAAGAGTTTCTCAACTGCGTACTGCGGATCAGATGGCATGGATCGCCATTCGAGTTACTTACACTTCTCCAGGATATTGAGTCTGCTATGGGAAGGGTAAGGGACGTACCGCAGGGCCCGCGCACCATAGACCTGGATATACTCCTGATAGATGATCTCACATTTGAGACTGCCGATCTGACTGTGCCGCATCACCGGATGCACGAGAGGAAGTTCGTCCTGGTGCCATTGCTCGAGATAGAACCTCACGCGATTCATCCCCGTCTGGGACGGCCCCTCAAGGAGTTTCTTGATGAGATCGGTCCGGAGCAGGCCATACGGAAATTCAACGAAGGAGTTTCTTCATGAAGTATCTTATACCCATTATTATCATCATACTGCTGGTCAGGTATCTCATTAAGAAAAACAAGAATCTCAAGGCTGCACCCATGTCGAAACCACAGTCTGAAGTGCTCAAGCAGGATCCGATCTGTGGAGCCTATGTGGCGCAGCGGCAGGAACTCTCTTTGCGGACCTCGGAGGGAATCAATTATTTTTGCAGTATAGCGTGCATGGAGAAATTTAAAGAACTGAAGCGCTGAAGAGACGCGTTATGAGTTCTGAGTTGCTGGTTGCGACGTGCTTCTTGCAGTGCCGCCTGGAGAGTGTTATGATGCCCACGCAGCTCAAGAGGCAGTTGAAGCCATTGCGGTTTTGATATTTCCATCAAAATGCGAGGAGGCGCACCTATGAAGTTTTTCCTGGACACGGCAAATGTGGACGAAATCAAGAAAGGCCTGGAAATGGGACTTGTCGACGGGGTGACCACAAATCCAACCTTGCTTGCCAAAGAAAAGAGGGATCCAGAAGCGACCATCAAGGAGATACTTTCCCTTGTGCATGGACCGGTGAACCTCGAGGTGCTGGCCGTTGATGCAAAGGGTATGATAGCAGAAGGCAGAAAGCTTTCTTCTCTGGGTGAGCAGGTCGTTGTGAAGATTCCCATGACCGAGGAAGGGATGAAAGCAGTAAGGACACTGCACGAGGAAGGAATCAAGACAAACGTGACCCTGATATTCCAGGCTGTCCAGGCATTGATTGCTGCAAAGGCAGGAGCGGACTATGTGAGCCCGTTTGTGGGCCGGCTTGACGATATTTCGACAGCGGGCATGGACATAGTAGGCGACATCACCACCATTTACTCGAATTACGGTTTTGAAACTGAGATCATTGTCGCAAGCGTGAGAAATCCTCTTCACGTACTCGAGGCAGCCACCATGGGAGCCGACATAGCCACCATTCCCTTCCCGGTCATCAAGCAACTGATGAAACATCCGCTGACGGATATCGGCCTGGAGAGGTTCCTCAAGGATTACGATTCGCTGAAAAAGTGATGCGGGGATTGCGATGCTTTAGCCTGGATAGGGCAACCTGCGCATCATAATCGCCGGCTCGAAAGGGGAGGGCACGTGATTGGGTTATTTCTGCAATGAACAACATTCTCATTATTCTGGCGCTCTCAATACTCGCTTTTCTGGGCTTGTTCGTCATTCCCGTCGTCATGACGCGTTGGGCATCGCACAAAGTGATCAGAATCTTTCGCCAGCACGGCGCAGTCAACGCCCAGGGTGCTCGGACACTGGCCGATCTGGGGCTTGCGCCGTTGGGATTCTTCGACAGGCTCATGAAGCCGCGTGACTACAGGCCCCAGGCGCTCCGGTTTCTAAAAGAGAGAGGTATCTTGCACAGTACTGCGGACGGCCGGTTCTACGTGTCTGAGGCCGGATCGGACCAAGGATGAGTGGCGGGAGTCTGCCAGGTTGCTTGATCGGAAGTCTGCTACAGAGATGCGAGAGACCCTCAGGCCAACCTAAAGAATCTTGAGACGTGCGAAAAGCTTTACCGTGCTCAGGCATCATCTGATCCGCGCGGGTGGACACTCTTTTGCTTTGGCCGGGAAAATACCCGGTAGTCAATGTGCGGGAAAATATTGTCCCTGCTTTCTATCAACGAGAGCCAGGCCTTGTCGACACTCGCGTCTCGTACCTCGCGGAAGAGACGTTCGGAATGAAGCAGATGATCTCGTGTCCTCTTCGTTGCGTACTCCGTCATCACGCCTAACTTGAGCATGAATGCCCAGTCGCTTGCCTGTGCCAGCAATAACTCTCTTGCTGCCTGGTTCAACGCCCTTCGGGTGATACCCTTTGCGTTAGGATAATCCCGTGCCATTTCCGCCATCAGATCGCCTGCCCGGTGCAAGTCGGGATAAATCCAATCATTGCTCCCATTAAGCCAGACTTCACTGAACCCCTTGTAGCCCCAACTCGACATGGAGGGAACTGAAACCTGGTTGATGGGATACATTTCCAGGTATTCTGACAGCGTGACGAGACGAAGCGCGTCTCCTTTTGAAGCGACGTTGCGGATCACATGTTCGAGCCAGATGGGACCTTCGAACCACCAATGGCCAAAAAGCTCGGCATCATACGGCGCGACAATGATCGGTTTACGGTCCATCGCGGACGCCAGGAAATCGATCTGTTTTTCCCGGTTGTCGAGAAAGTTTTCTGCGTGAATGTGCGCCTTCTGCTCCGCCCGTTCTGGAATGTAAGCCTCCTTGCTGCGGTCCTGACCTGTAATGCGATAATACTTAATACCTGTGTCGATACGAATACCTGCTTCATGGACATACGGTTTGATATACTCAAACTCAAGATCGTATGCTATGTCGCGATAAAACTCGCGATAATCAAAATCGCCGGGGTAACCCTCGACCGAACTCCAGACTTGTTTTGAAGACTCGGGGTCCCGGCCGAAAACGGCAACACCAGAGGGACAGTAGAGAGGGGCATAGACACCATATATCGGCTTCACATCAGCGCGGGTGATTCCGTGGGACTCCAGAATGGTGTAGCGAATCTTTTCTTCTCTTAAGAAGGTGTCGATTCCCGGATAATAGCCGCATTCCGGCAGCCAGAACCCCCCAGGCCTTTGTCCGAATGCTTCTCTGTGGCGGTCAACACCTACCCGGATTTGCGCGCTGACCGAAGACGGGTTGACAGACAGCAAGGGAAGGTAACCATGTGTGGCAGCGCTTGCAATGAGCTCCACGAAGCCCAGTTCCTGGAGACGTCTGAAAGCCTGAAGCAGGTTCTGTTTATAGCGGGAGGTAAAGAGTTCCTTTGCTTTGGAAAAACTTTCGTAGTACATGCGGGCCAACCGGTGGAACTCCGGTTGGTGCCGCGTTCTCTGCATTTCTTTGGCTGCCAATTCAATCTGGTGTTCGATCCTTCTCAGATAACGGGACTGCAGAAGTGAATCTTCAAGCATTGATGCCAGAGTAGGCGTGAGAGAAAATGTCAGACGAAAAGCAACGCCTTCACCGGCAAGCTTCTCAAGCATGGCAAGCAAGGGAATATAGGTCTCTGTGATTGCTTCAAAGAGCCAGTATTCTTCAAGCGAATCCTCATATTCCGGATGCCTCACGAAAGGAAGGTGGGCGTGCAGAATAAAGGCCAGGTACCCTTTTTCCACCTATTTATCTATCCTCCCTGACCCCGGGACTCCCAATAATGAGAAGGCCCCGCAGATGAATGCCCGTTCGCTTATTGCGGCAATATCGACGCTCGGGCTCCCTACGCGTAACGTTGCTGAGGGGTCTGTGAAGAGTGGCCTTCCGGGATCACGTGTTGTATCCAGAACCGGCTCTTCCTTCCCGTACGGGCCGGCCGTGTTCTGAATCTGCTCAATATGATCGTAGTTGCCCTTGACCAGCATGAAGCTTTCCTTTCCGCCGTTTGAGATACCGGCCCGAGGTGTCTGCGCAAGGTTAGATCGTGCTATCGGGAAGAAACGACCATCTTCTGTCCTCAACCCGAGGCTGGCCCAGTATGATTTCGCGGAAGCCCAGAGGTGCACGTACCAGTTATGCGCATTGAGCTCGACAGGAATATCGAAGGAGTTCGAGATACCCGGGCTGCCGCTCGGCAGGCACATGGTGTCATAGAAACGCAAGACTGCCTCTGACCGCTCGGAATCCTTTCCTAGCTGGAGCCTTGCCGTGGTGGCGGCGCGTGAGGAGAGAGTCCAGTACGCATGGATAACATAGGGATCGACCGTAAGCAAGACCAGCCTTGTGCGGTCCACGGCCACGGGTCGGTTTTCCCCTGCTACCGTCAAATGCTTCCTCGGCGGAAGCAAAATCTTTTGCGCTCTACGCTCTCGGAGTGGCCTTGATCTCGCTTGTTTTTTCCCTTTGGGGACCATCCGCGTATCCCTGGCGCGCATCTCATTTACTATACCACACGATCGAAAACCCCGAAAGCATTTGCCAACCGCATAGAGCTCACCTGCGCTGAAGCGTTCCTCTCGGGAAACTTCAGCTGGCCCGGCGCGTTTGTCTTCCCTTGACGCCATGCTTTCCTGGAGTATAAGCTGAGAGCCGGAAAAGAATGAATCACTGATGTGTTCGATGCGAAAGAGCCTGCTTCTCATAACCGCTTCATCTCCCGACATGCAAAGGGTGAGGCGGTCGCGGGTCCTCAACTTCCAGCAGATCACCATGCCATATCTCGCTGCATTTGTGCCTCCCTATTGGGAGGTTCGCCACGTTGATGAGGCAATCGAACCCGTTGACCTCGATACACATGCGGACCTTGTTGCCATCACGTTTCACACACCCAGTGCGCCCCATGCGTACGAACTTGCAGACTCCTTCCGCCAGCGGGGTGTCACCGTCGCATTGGGCGGACCGCATGTGACCCTTATGCCTGATGAAGCCTGTCTGCACGCTGATGCTATCTTTGTCGGGGAGGCCGAGTTTCACTGGCCGCGATTCCTTGAGGAATTTGAAGCCGGACAGTATCACGACCGTTACTGCTGCTCTGAGCCGCCTGCTCTCGACAAGTTGCCGATGTCGCGCCATAACCTTCTCCACCGGCGAGACCATACCGCGGGGGTTCTGTTTGCCACGCGCGGCTGTGCGAATCGGTGCGATTTTTGTGCTCTCGCGGTGATGTATCAGTGCCGGCCGCGCAGACGCCCGGTGAACGACGTCGCGTGCGAGTACGCTTCATTCCGCGGCAAAGTCATCATCTTGTGGGATGATAATATCGCCAGTGACATGGAGTACGCGAAGAGTCTCTTCCGGGCTCTCGCTCCGTATCGTAAATGGTGGAGCAGCCAGGCAAGTATTCATGCAGCCGAGAGCGATGAATTCCTGGAACTGGCTGCGCGCAGTGGGTGCAAGCAACTCTTCATCGGGCTCGAGTCGGTTACGCAGGCCAGCGTTAATGAAGTTTCAAAAGGGTTCAACCGGGTGGATGCATACGCGCAGGCCATCGAGAGAATCCACGCCCATGGCATATCGGTGCAGGCCGGAATCATCTTCGGGTTTGATCATGACACCGAAGCAGTATTCGGGGAGACACTCGATTTCCTGGAGGCAGCGGGAGTGCAAAACGCGACCTTCAATATCCTGACGCCGTTTCCGGGAACTCGTCTCTACAATCGCCTGGAAGGGGAGGACAGGATTCTCACGAAGGACTGGAGCAGGTACAATGGAAGGACCGACGTGGTATTCCAGCCCCGCCTCATGAGTCCCGAGACGCTGCTGGCCGGATTCCAGTATGCCAATGAGCGTTTCTATTCGTTGGGCAGCGTCTGCAAACGCCTGTCCCGTTCACCCGTCCAGTTGCACTGGACACTGCCGCTGAATCTGGCCTATGCGTTTGCCCTGCGGCATTGTGCTCATTAGCCCACAGCCCATGTCGCAGGAGCACTCCGTGATTATCTGAATAACAGTGTTCTTTTTTCCGCAGGTCGACTCTTTGGGAGGAGAACGCTGTCAATCGGGAGACTTGGAATCGTCAGTGAGACTCTTTCTGTTCTCGATCGCGCTCTTCAATGTGAGAGGGTCAGTGTAGACAATGTCTCCGCCCACCGGAATTCCCGAGGCTATGCGGGTGATCTTTACGTGAAGAGGTTTTGTGAGTTCGGCTATGTAGTGAGCGGTTGTGTTTCCTTCTATCGTGGGATTGGTGGCTATAATCAGTTCTGCAACGCCGTCCTTTTCGATTCGCTGTGTGAGTTCAGGGATCCTGATGTCTTCTGGCCCTATGCCCTCTATAGGGTTTATCACCCCGTGCAGGACGTGGTACCGATACACTCTGGGGTTGGAAGACTCTATCATCATGATGTGGGACGGTTCTTCCACGACGCAGATAACTTCCCTGCCGCGGTGATCATCCCTGCAATACTGGCACGGATCAGTGTCAGTGATATTGAAACAGGTGCTGCAGAGACGTATCTTCTCTTTTAATTGCGCAATACTTTCCGATAAGTCGGCGATGTACGCATTGTTGGCGTGCAAAAGAAAAAAGGTGAGCCTTGTCGCGGTCTTTCTCCCTATGCCGGGAAGCCTTGTCAGCTGCTCTATCAGACGTTCTATGGGTTCAGGGTAGTACATTACTGATTAGAGACCGAATGGCAGCTGAACCCCGCCGGTAATCTTGGCGAGCTCTTCTTTCCACATCTCTTTGGATTTTTCGAGCCCTTCGTTAAGGGCAGCGACGACAAGATCTTCCAGCATCTCCTTGTCGTGCTCTTGCCACACGTCGTTTGAAATAGTGAGCGAGACTATCTCCTGCTTACCATTGACCACACAGGTCACCATACCGCCACCGGACTGCGCCTCTATGGTCTTCTTTTCCATCTCCTGCTGAAGCTTCTGGAAATTTTCCTGCATCTTTTTTGCCTGGTTAAGAAGCTGTCCAAAGCCTTTTGTCATTCGGACCTCCTTTACACGTTAAATAGGGACTCTGCCTCTTTCACATAATCTTCGAGAGAGTCTTCTTTGGTACCGTTCGTATCAGAGAATTGCAGACTGACTTCCTTGCCGAAAAACTGGGCCGCCAGTCTCTTCAGTTCATTTGTTGTGTTGTTATCCTTTCCGACAAAGCCAAACTTTTTATCAAGCAGGATGACAGGTTTGTTATCTTCAATCCGGATTTCGAGCACGTGGAATGAACTGCCGATCACCGGGCTCTCATTCCTGAGAAACTCAAGGAACGCCTCAGCGCTGGGACTTTGCTCAAAGGCCCGCACTACGGGCGGAGGCTGATCCGTGCGGACAGATGCATCCACTTCCTCCTTCTCGCGCCGTGCTGCCGGCCGGACCGGCTGTTTGGTCTCAGGAGCGCAGGTGCTGCCAGGGTCGGGAGCCGACGGCGCCTGCCGTTCAACCGGGGGCGTAGTTCGCTGGGGCACAGCCTGAGGAGCACTGCTGAGAACATGCTCTACTTCTCTCAAGCGAGAGAGGTTGTAGAGGTTAATAAAGAGGATTTCCAGGGAGATTTTGGGAAAGGCTCCCCTCACAAGATCCTCAGCCTGAAGCGCGTAGTTGAGCATATTCTGCAGCTCATAGTATTCCAGAGGACCGGCCAGTTCGACCATCTGCTTGCACTCGGCGTCGTCGATAAAGAGAAAGGGTGGCTTTCCTTCCCACACCCTGATCATGAGCATGTCTCTCAGAAAGGAGACGAGAGCTTTATACACCTGGTACGCATCGTATCCCTGCTCAAGCGTGCGCTCGATGGCTGCGAGACCGCTCTTCGCGTCCCGGGCGATCACTGATCCTACGATCTGGTAGACGAGCTGCCGTTCTACCACTCCTACCACGTCTGTGACATCTCTCTCGGAAATATGATCGCCGCTATACGCAATGACCTGATCGAGGATCGACTCGGCATCCCGCATGCTCCCGTCAGCTTCTCTGACGATATAGCCGAACACCTTCTCATCGAAGATAATCCCCTCTTCAGTGCAGATGCGCTGCATCTGCTGGATGATCTCCGCTTCAGAGATCCTCCTGAAATCGAACCGCTGGCATCGGGACATTATGGTGTACGGGATCTTCTGCTGTTCCGTTGTCGCGAGGATGAAGATATTATGGCCCGGTGGCTCCTCCAATGTCTTGAGCAGCGCGTTGAACGCCTCGGTGGTGAGCATGTGGGCTTCATCCATGATATAGACTTTGTACTTACCCTCCATCGGAAGGTAGCGTACCGTCTCCCGCAGTTCCTTTATTTCGTTGATGCCCCGGTTTGATGCAGCATCGATCTCGATGACATCGACGTATCCCCCGCTGTCGATCGCCTTGCAGCTTTCGCAGCCGTTGCAGGGCTCGCCATCTTTGATGTGGACGCAGTTGACGGCCTTTGCAAGAATCCGTGCTACAGAGGTCTTGCCTACGCCGCGTGGTCCCGAAAAGAGGTAGGCATGAGCCATTCTTCCGGACTTCATTGCATTTCTGAGGGTTGTCACGATGTGGGGTTGACCGATTACATCCTCAAACGTCTTGGGCCGCCATCTGCGGGCGATTACAGTATACGTGCTCATGTCGAGACCAGGATTATGGAATATGGGTCAAAGATCAAGGGTCCGGTGAGGAAGACAGGGAAGCGGGTGGTTACGTTTGCTTCAGATTGACGATCGGAATCCATTTGTTGCCCAAACCCTTAATGCGTCCATTGGAGTCTTTACGTGACCCGTGACCCATGCCCCGTGACCCTATTTATTTAAAGCCAGGCTACCTGCGGCACACGGAGTGACTACTACCGCTGCTTCCTTCCGGACCTGACGGGGTTCGTAGCTATCACGTTGCGCAGGGCCCGGCTTTTTTAATTACAGGGACTGGTGTTCAGTGTATAGTGTTTAGTGACAGCCACAAGGGATCTTTACCACTAACCACTAATCACTAGACACTAAAATCTGGCGGAGAGAGAGGGATTTGAACCCTCGGCACGAGTTTTGCCCGTGCACACGATTTCCAGTCGTGCTCCTTCAGCCGCTCGGACATCTCTCCTTGCGATTGTTATAGCATACCGAAAGGGGCTACTCAAGCGGGTTGTTCATCGGCCTCAAACCCGAGGTAGGCTTCGATGACCGCCGGATCGCACTTGATGACATCAGATGCGCCTTCCATGACTACTCTTCCTGTCTCGAGCACGTACGTCCTGTGGCTGTGTTCCAGGGCCATATGGGCGTTTTGCTCAACGAGGATCATGGCAATGCTCTTTTCTCTGTTAATAGTCCTGATGAGGGAAAAGATTTCTTTTGTAATGAGAGGTGAAAGCCCCATGGAAGGCTCATCCAGAAGGAGAAGTTGAGGGTTGCCCATCAATGCCCGGCCTACGGCTAGCATCTGCTGTTCTCCTCCGGAGAGTGTACCTGCATGTTGCGAGAGCCGCTCTTTCAGTTTCGGAAACGTATGAAGCGCCAGGTCCAGCAATTGATGGCGCAGGCGCCTCCCCACGGTATAAGCGCCTATTTGAAGGTTTTCCTTCACACTGAGGTTCGGAAAAATGCGTCGTCCTTCAGGCACCATGCAGATGCCCATCTGCACCAACCGGTCCGGCCGCTCTTTGCTTATGTTCCTGCCATGATAGTCGATGTCACCCGACTCGGCGCGCAGGAGTCCGGAGATTACTTTAAGGAGGGTTGTCTTCCCTGCACCGTTTGCGCCGATGATCGACAGAATTTCTCCTTCGTTCACGTCGAGGCTGACGCCATGCAGGGCCCGCAGAGAGCCGTACCTCACGTAAAGATGAGAGATGTGCATCAGCATGTTATTGATTCATCCCCCAGGTAAGCTTCGATGACCCTCTTGTCCTTTTTGATCTCGGCCGGCGTGCCCTCTGCGATCTTCTCACCGAAATCCATGGCAAGCACCCGGTCGGATAGATTCATGACGAGGCCCATCTGGTGCTCTATCAGGACGATGGTGAGGCGGAAGTGCTCCTTAACCTGCCGCAGTATCTTGAGCAGATCCCTGATTTCTTTGGGGTTCATGCCGGCGCCCGGCTCGTCGATGAGCAGGAGCCGGGGACCGGTGCAGAGCGCCCGGGCAATCTCCAGTTTTCTTTGATCGCCGTAAGGGAGATTGTTAGGGGCCAGGTTCGCTTTGGCGGAGAGCTGAAAGAAGTCCAGTATTGTACGTGCCTTTTCCTCGGCAGAGCGTTCAATGCTTACGTAGCGGTGTCCTTTGAAGATGGCAGCGTTTAACCCGTAGCCTTTCATGGCCAGTATCGGGGCGGTAAGGTTCTGCAGAGCAGTGAGGCTGTTGAAGAGGCGCAGGTTCTGGAACGTTCTTGCTATACCCAGATGGGAAAGGCGGTGCGCAGGCACGCCGCGCAGCGACTCACCGAAGAGCGTGACGCTGCCGGCGTCAGGCTTGTATATGGCAGTGATCAGGTTGAAGAGCGTTGTTTTGCCTGCCCCGTTCGGGCCTATGATGCCGAGTGTCTCGTGCTCCTCAACGGAAAACGTAAGGTCGTCGACTGCCTGTACACCTCCAAAACTCTTCTTAAGACCGCTGGCCTCCAGGGCTTTCATCCGTTCCCGCCCAGGCCGAGAAATTTTGATTCTTTTCGGGCGAGAAGCCCGTAGGGCTTCCACATCATGACAATGATCAGAAATAGGGGAATGAGCACCCACCTGAATTCAAGGACCTGGGCAGGAAGGCCGATCCGCAACCCCTCTATCAACGCGACCCAAAGCAGCCCTGCGTATATGGTGCCGGTGATGCTTCCCATGCCGCCGACGATCACGATTATCAAAAAATCGATCGACCTGAGAAAATCAAAATTTGACGGATGAAGGAAGGAGTACAGGTACGCATAGAGAGCCCCGCCGACGCCTGCGAGTACGCAGCCATAGGTGAAGGCCATGAGCTTCATTCTGGCCGTATTAATGCCGAATGCGGTGGACGCCAGCTCGTCATCCTTGATGCATTGCCAGAAAAGGCCGTAGCGTGAAAAAATAAGGTTTCGGGTCACGAGGATAAGAAACACCATGGCAAAGAAGGCTACCTCAAGGTTCACGATCTTGGGTATGCCGATGAAACCACGCGATCCGCCAAGCACCTCGGACACCCTGTCCGAATTATCAAAGAGCACCTTTACAAAAATGCCGAAGCCCAGCGTAGCGATTGCGAGGAAGTCGTCCCTCAGTCTCAAGATGGGAACGCCGACCACGTAGCCTACACACCCGGCCATGGCGCCCGCCAGGCAAAGAACGGGAAGGAAGGTTAAGATGGAATCCACCTTAAAAAGCGCGCCCAGGTATGCTGCGGTGTATGCGCCGATGCCGTAGAATGCTGCATGACCCAGAGAGAACTGGCCGGTGTAACCGTAGATGACGTTGAGGCCCAGCGAGGTCAGAATGGCGATGAAAGAAAAAAGAATTATCTGCTGGATATACTGGGTGAGCAAGCCGCTCAAAAAGAGTCCTTTCAGGAGGAGGTAGGCGATAGCCGAACAGATCAGGAATCTCTTTGCGCTTGAAAAAAAGCTCATACCTTGTCGATCCATTTTCCGAAAATGCCACTCGGCTTCAAGAGAAGAACGAGAAAGAGAATGAAAAATATGACCCCGTCGCGCATTGTGGACGAGAGGAAGGCGGAGACGAAAACTTCTGAAACGCCTATAATCAATCCTCCCAATACGGCGCCGTGGATGATGCCTATGCCTCCCAGCACCGCAGCTATGAATGATTTGATTCCCGGCATGATGCCCATGAATACGTTGATCTGAGGGTAGGCGAAGCCGTAAAGGATACCCCCGAGGCCTGCAAGGGCTGCGCCTACAATGAATGTGAACGAGATGATCCCATCCACCGGAATGCCCATCAACGAGGCTACTTCCTGGTCATGAGAGAGGGCGCGCATGGCCCGACCATGCTTTGTGTGATAAATGAGCAGATAGAGCAGCACCAGAGATAGCGCTGTCACGGCGAAGATTATAATCTGGACGTTAGTAACGGTGAAAAGCGGAAGCTCGTAGCCGGTAACCTCGAAGGGTCTCGGAAACCCTATGTAGTTTGGCGTAAAAAGGCTGTTGAGGCTGAGGAAGTATTCCAGGAAGAGAGATACGCCCACCGCAGTAATAAGAAGGGCGATCTTCGGCGCCGACCTCAAAGGCTTATAGGCGATCTTTTCGATGAGGAAGCCGAGCGTGGCTGTGACCGCCATGGTAATTGGAAACACAAGGTAGATCGGTACATCCCACTTGGCTATGAGATAGTAGGCCGTAAAGGCCCCGAACATAAAAATGTCGCCATGGGCAAAGTTGATGAGCCTCAGCACGCCATATACCATGGTGTAGCCGAGGGCGATCAACGCATAGACAGCGCCTAACTGAAGGCCGTTGATCAGCTGTTGCAAGACGTAACTTAGTGTTTCCATCAGGGTGCGGCGGCGTCAAAAGTCCATCTGCGTCGTTGCCTGCGCCCCGCGTCTCTCCGACGTACATCCCAGTACGCCTCCGTTCCTCGTGGCTTGAGCGCCTCGCATTTGGAGCTTTTTACTTGCCGCGAATAATCAGTATATGTGCCCATTATGTCGCTTCAAAACCAAGGGCCTCTCCTGACGACGTTCGGCGAAAGCCGGAGCCCGGACAAGAAAAATGGATTCACGGGTTTACTGTTGTCACGTACTTGAATCCGTCTTTCTCTACTCGCAGAATCACGGCTGATTTTACCGGGTCGCCATTCTTATCAAAAGATATAGTACCGGTGACTCCCTTGAAGTCCTTGAGGGTGGTCAAAACTTTCATTACCTCTTCAGGTGCGGGCTTCTTTGCTTTGTCCAGCGACTGCAGGTAGATCATAGCCGCATCGTAGGCAAGCGCGGCGAGCGCGTCGGGAACTGCGTTGTGCTTCTGTTTGTACTTCGCGATGAATGCCTCGGCCACCTTGTCTTTTCTTTCCGGAGAATAGTGATTTGTGAAGTAATTACCCGTAATGGCCGAACCGCCGATCTTGATCAGATCTGGTGAATCCCACCCGTCGCCTCCCAATAATGGCGATTTCAACGCCTTCTCTCGCACCTGCCTCGCGATGAGAGCCGCCTTGTTGTAGTAATCCGGAAGGAAGATGACGTCAGGTTTTTTGATCCCGATCTTCGTGATAAGCGCTGAGAAATCCACATCGTCTTTCTGATAAGATTCATACGCGACAATCGTGGCTTTGGCTTTCTCGAACGTGGCTTTAAAGAACTCGGCAAGACCCTTTGAGTAATCATTACCCACGTCGTACAGCACGGCCGCTGTTTTTGCCTTCAAATCTTTGAGTGCGAAATTTGCAACAACACTGCCCTGAAACGGATCGGTGAAACACGACCTGAAGACATATGCCTTTCTTTTTCCGTCGTATACGGTAACCTTCGGGCTGGTGGCAGCATTGCTGATCATGGGTATTTTGTTCTTTTCTGCGATTTCGCTCACCGGTATGGCAATCTTCGAGGTCAAGGGACCAATAATGCCGGCAACCCTGTCCTGGGTGATGAGCTTAAGTGCTGCATTCGTTCCCTCGGTTGCGTCATTCCTGTCATCGGCTATGACTTGCGTGATCTGGTACTTGCCCGTCTTCGAGTAATCCTCTATTGCTATCAGAAACGCGTTCTTGGACGATTCACCGAATGTCTTTACATCGCCGGTAAGGGGTGTAATCAATCCCAGCTTAACAATCTCTTTTGCAGACGCGTGAGTGAACGCGATCAGTAGCGCCAACGTCACTCCCACGCTCATAGCCAATCTCTTCACCGGTATTCCTCCTTGTGTTCCAGGCCGCGGCAGCACCATCGGTCATTCAGTGCCTGGCAGCGAACACCCATTTTACCGCGATAGGGGAAAGCTTGCGAGTTGCGCTGCAAACCGCCTCTATATTAAACAAGAAAAAAGGAGACCTTGCAAACAGATATTTGGACAGCACGCTATAGGAGAAGGTATGGGGTAGGCAGCCGGGAAAGAACCGGTGATTTCGGGGTAGACTGCCCGAGATGTTTCTGCTACGATTCAGCGTGCTCACAACGTATGTGCTGGTTATCGAAAAGAGGCACTCTTCTGCAGTCCGGGTGCATAAGAGGAGCATTTTCATGGAAGAAGGCCTCTATCTTTACGTTGGTTCGGCTAAAAGGGGCTTACACCGGAGACTTGCGCGCCACGTGAAAAAACGGAAGAACCGGTTCTGGCATATCGATTACATTACCTGCCGGAGGGATGTAGCGGTGCAAGCTATTTACCTGTCTGTGCACGCCGAATGCGAAACGCTCTCTACAGTGAGCCAGTTCGGCACTCTTTTCGGTCGTAAACTGGGCTCGTCCGACTGCAAATGCTCCTCTCATTTTGTACACGTCCGGGAGCCGAATATTGGAGCTTTGGAGGTTCGGTTATCGTCCAAAGGCTTAGTCCCCTTTGACCTTACAGGGTGACCCCCAGCCTTTCCCACGGCTCTGGAGAGTGAGCTCACCCCCGGCCTGACCCGCTGCAGTGCCTTGATTTTGGCGGGTCCGGATGGTATGATGCTTGTGCACTACAGCAAACATTTCTGCAACAGCAGGTGTAACAATGGATCGTTTCAAAGTACTGGTCACGGATAATGTTGCTCCGGAAGGACTCGACATCCTGACCCGCGACGGGACAATACAGGCAGATGTCAGGCCGGGGATTAAGAATCCCGAGCTGGCAAAGATCATCGGCGAGTACGATGCCATCATCACGAGAAGCGGGACGGCAGTTACGGCTGATCTGCTGGAAAATTCGGGAAAGCTGAAAATTATAGGGCGGGCCGGGGTGGGCCTTGACAACATAGATATAGAGACCGCGAGCAAGAAGGGCATCATTGTCATGAACGCGCCTACAGGCAACACGCTTGCCGCTACTGAACTGACCCTGGGCATCATGCTGGCCGCAGCACGAAAAATACCACTCGCCAGCGAGTCTTTGAAATCGGGCAAATGGGACCGAAAGAGATTCATGGGGATCCAGCTGTACAATAAGACGCTTGGCATCGTCGGCCTGGGCAGGATAGGGACGAACGTTGCGGTGCGGGCCAAGAGTTTTGGTATGAGAGTGATTGCCTATGACCCCTACATCAAGAAAAGCAAGGCTGACGCAGTCGGCGTGATACTTTGCGATTCCCTTGAGGAGCTTTTGCGGGAGGCTGATGTGATCTCCTTTCATACACCGCTGACCCCCGAGACGCGAAACATGCTCACGAAAAAGGAGATCGACCTGACAAAGGAAGGTGTGATCTTCGTTAATTGCGCCAGGGGCGGCATAGTAAATGAGAGCGACCTGTACAAAGCCCTTAAATCAGGCAAGGTTTTTGCTGCAGGCGTGGACGTATTTGAGCAGGAGCCGCCGCAGAGCAGCAAGCTGCTGGAACTGGAGAACGTGTTCGCCACGCCCCATATCGGCGCAAACACAATGGAGGGACAGAAGGCCGTGGCGGTGATCATAGCGGAGCAGGTGTGCAATGCTCTGCACGGCAAGCCTTATCAGAACGCGGTAAATATACCATTCATAAAATCAGCGCTTACAGACAGGATGAGGCTCTATTTTGATCTTGCTGAAAAGATGGGCAAGCTCGCTGCACAGATAACGCCCGGCCGACCTGAGGAAATCAGAATAGTGATGGTGGGGAAGAATTTTGAAGAGGATCTCTGCGAGCGCAAATTCGACGTGCCTTTCAGCTATCAGCCTTTCACGATCTCGGCGATAAAGGGCTTTCTCGGGGTGACACTCAAAGAGACTGTCGGCTTTATCAACGCTCCTTATCTTGCCAAGGACAGAAATATAGATGTTGAAGAGTCCAAAACAGACCATTTCGACAAGTATAACGACCTCATTGTTTTCACGGTTAAAACAGACAAGAGGGAGAACACCTTCGCAGGAACTGTGTTTGCGGATAACGTGGGCCGGATCGTGCTGTATAACAAGTTCCTGCTTGACGTAATCCCGGAGGGAACATTTCTCCACTTCAGGAATTTCGACAGGCCAGGGATTGTCGGGAAGGTCGGTACGATTCTCGGCAATAACCAGATCAATATAGCGAGCTTTGAGCTTTCAAGGCAGATGACTGGTGAAGCTTTAGGCTTTGTCTCGGTGGATAGCCCCATTCCCGAGAGCGTGCTCAATGATATATTGGCAATTGACGGGATGATCGAGGCAAGAATCGTAAAGTTGTAGGAAGGAATCGTTTGGAGTTGCGGGTTAAGAAACTACCGGTTACGAGTTAGGAAAGGTTACGCAGAAGGATGGAGAAAATCACTTCCCTGCGGGGATTCAGAGACATCAGTGGTGAAGAGGCCGAGAAGTTTATCAGGATGGAGCTTGTTTCGAGGGCCATCTTGGAGCGGCTCGGATTTCGTGAAATCAGCATTCCCATTCTGGAAAAGACCGAACTCTTCAAGAGGAGCATTGGCGATACCACAGACATCGTTGAAAAAGAGATGTTCACGTTCATAGACCGTAACGGTGATTCGCTGACCCTGCGGCCTGAGGCAACCGCAGGAGTGGTGCGCCATTACCTGCAGGAAGGACTGCAGGCAAAAGAGAGGATCAGCCGGCTCTTCACGATGGGGCCAATGTTCAGGCACGAAAGGCCGCAAAAAGGACGCTTCAGACAGTTCCACCAGGTGGATGTGGAGATATTCGGTGCGGCCGAACCGATCGTGGATGCGGAACTGCTCTGGACAATTGCGCTCATCCTCGGCCGGCTTGGAGTTTCGCAATACGCGCTGGAGTTAAACAGCGTGGGCTGCAAAACATGCCGGGAGCCTTTCAGGGAGGTGCTGGTTTCCTACTTTTCAAAAAAGATGGAGGCTCTCTGTCCCGACTGCCGGAACAGGCTCTCCAGAAACCCCCTGCGAATCTTTGACTGCAAGGTCACATCCTGCATAGACCTTGTGAAAGAATCGCCGCTCCTATTCGACCATCTATGCGAAGGCTGCCGGGCACATTTCGAAACACTTCTTAAGTACCTGGCCGACTTCGGCGTGGACCTCCTCGTCAACAAGAGACTGGTCCGGGGCCTTGATTACTACACCCGGACCGTTTTTGAAGTTACGTCCGGAGAGCTCGGAGCGCAGAAAGCCTTTCTCGCCGGAGGGCGCTACGACAACCTTGTTGAAGAGATGGGAGGGCCCAGCGTGCCTGGAATAGGCTTTGCCATAGGCATGGAACGCCTGGCGTCGCTCATGGCCACGTCTCAGGCTTTGAAAAAGCCGCGCTACTATCTCGCGCTGATTGGGGAGAAACCTGTTGCTTTCCGCATTCCTATCATGAAAGCCCTTGTGGAGGGGGATGTGCCGGTTTCTTACTCGCCTGATCCCAAGTCGCTAAAGTCGCAGATGAGGCACGCGGACAGCATCGGCGCCGATTACGCGATGATCCTTGGTGATGGAGAGATTGAAAAAGGGGTCATCCTTGTGAGAAATATGCGAAGTGGCAAGCAGGCTGAGATCCCTCTTGATGTTGCGGGTCTTGCGGACCGGCTCGAAGCGCTAGCCCTCGAATAATCTGGATCTGTACGCCAGATAGGTAAACACTGCCGCAAGTATCAGTCGTGCAACAACTACGATCAGGCCGTTCGCACCTATAACAACAAAGAGCAGGGTATCCTCAAAGATTGCGTGGCACACGGAAAGAAAAAGCAGTATAAGAAATACTTCGCGCTTGCCCAGTTTGTGCTCTTTTATAGCATGTATGATGACACCCGCCCCGTAGGTAAGCCCGATGATGACCCCTGTAACAAGCGGGAGCAGGCCGGGCCTTGTGATACCCACGAAGAAGAAAGGCTTTGTTCCGCGAAAGAGGCCGCGCTCCTTCAGAAACTCGTAGGAAATAGTAAGCGGAAGGATGATAAGCAGGAGCTTTACCGTAAGCCAGAGCGAATCTCGCAGGGCGTTCAGGATCATTTCCATAGCAGGTGCAGCACCACTCCGGAGAATAGACTCAGGGCGATCCTGACGAGCAGCAAGAGCGATGCATTTGCGCCCGTCTTCTTTGTGATCGGTGTTTCTATGGTCAGGCTGTGACAGATGCCGAGCATCAGCGCAATCACCGTCACATCTTTCGCCGGCAGGCCGAGAGGCGTCAGCACTGCTATAGCGGCATAGATGTTGATGATATATCCCGCGACGAGGCAGAGCGCTGCCTCTCCCGGAAGACCGAAGATGCTCATAAACGGCGTGCAGGCCCTGCTGATTATGTCTATCAGGCCCGAGTGCTTGATGATTTCGATAGCGATATAGCAGGGCACGATCACCTTTACCATCATAAAGGTGATGGAGAGGCCATTTGTCAGCCCTCTTTGTAAGGGTTTCCCTATTTCCATAATGCAGCGGGGTATATTCTATCCGATGAGGCGCACAATTGGAATGGGAAAGAGTGCGTAAGCATAAACCGCGCCCGGCTGTGAACAAGGTGCTGAGTCGGATCGTGCCGCGACAAACTGATATCAGCAGATTACGTCGTCATCGATCTCATTCACGTCATGTCTGCCCGGGAAATGCTTACTCAATTCGGTCCCACATTTTGCAATCACAGAGCAGAGCGCGTCCAGAGCCTTGCCTTCCCGAATGCCCTTTGTGAGCTCTGTCACCAGGGAGTTCCAGAATGCCGGGGCTACCTTGTCGTTGATGCCTTTGTCTCCGAGGATCCAGACCCTGCGCTCCAGGAGCGAGATAAATATCAGGACGCCTGTGCCGTGTTTCGTGCGGTGAAGTCCTCTCTCGTAAAAGGTATGAATAGCCTCCTCGCTCACTTCATGCGCGGCGTCTCGGTCGCTTACCAGCGCAAGTTTCAGGTGAGGTACTTTCCTGAAAAGATACCAGGAGGGAAAGAAGAGGACAAATGTCACAGGTATGTAGAACCAGATACTGGTGTGGTTGAGCAGCAGGGAAGCAATGAGCGCAAAGAGACCAGAAAGAAGAACGCTGCCCAGTATTTCCGCATCTCTGTAGCGATCGCAGGCGTCAACCACCTTGACTGCTATTTCGCCGGTAGTCTGCTTCTCGGCTTCAGTCACTGCATGTCTGATCGCAGTTTTCTCGGCCTTGCTGAAGAAATCCTTTGCTCGTACCTTCATTACCAATCCCCCTGGCGTAGCATTTGTTGACCGCACTATGCCCCGTGCAGTGCAAGGTCTATCAGCAGCCCAAATCTTTTTCGGAGCAGATCCGGTTCGAAAGAAGCCTTTTCCACTGTGCAGAGCAGGAGCCCGGGCTTGTAGCCAAGGCCTATCGGCCTGGAAAGCAGTCTGGCCGCCAGTGGTGTTTTCCTGGAGGTAAAGATCAATGCGTAAAACCCGGGAATCTGCTCGATTGCCTCAACACGGCTCCTGATCTCTGCAGGGATGAGTGCGATGTCGCTTCCATGATAGAATCTGAAATTGCCTCGAATGGGATGCTCCAAGAGCAGATAAGTATGGGCCATGCCGGTGCCTCTGACGTCGCCCGTGGTCGTGAAGCGCACAAAATGACCATCGACAGCACCCCTCACCACGAATGTCCTCACGAAAAAGCTCACCTGCGAGCTACCGGGATCACAGAGGGTTGCAGCCACCGTTCCAAAAAAAGCTCTCAATCTGAGGTGTCGTCCAATAAAGGCACCGACAACCAGGAGAAGAAGAATAGCCAGTATGGCGAGCAGAACCCACGTTATCATCGCGTGTCAGCCGGCACTGTGCACGTAAAATCCGTTGGCGTCGAACGCGTTCACGCCAGGCACGCGGACGCTGCAGACGTCATCGTCGGGCTCAGGGGTTATTTTCTTGGCCGTAGCCGTGAAGCGTTCCCGGTTGAGCACCCGCTTGTAACTCGTCAGGAGCTTTGTGAGGTGGGCCTGCTTGTGAGCATTGGCAAAGCCCACCAGACGATCAAAATACTGGACGTTGTTATTGGTGATCAGCAATTCATGGCGCCTCCTGGCTGGAGACGGGCTCTCTTCTTCGCTCTGCGCTGCAGGTATCTCCTCTTCGTTTTTTCTCTCCTGGCTGATTCTGCCGACGATACCGAGTCTCAGGAGCATGCGCTGAAGAGCCTCCAGAAAAGAGACGTCTCTCCTCGAAAGACGGATGCTGATCCCTTTCTTTTGAGTGCCCTGCGCCGAACCGTCGCAGTCGAAGAGCCCTCTCAAAAACGCCCGATAGAAGTCTGACGAGCATTTCTCCAGGGCCGCCGTTATCTGTTTCTCTTGAGGCAGCACTGAAAGTCGCAGGGCCATTTCTTTCACACGACCGAACGATACTCCCATCTCGTCGGGATGCGGGGCTTCGACCAGGCTTCCGGGTTGCGGTTTTCCGCGGGGGTCAGCCTCCTCTGCCGTGCTGCGGGCAAGCCGTTCACTGCAAGAGGGCATGCGGATTGAAATCACCGATGTGTCCTCTTTGATCGGACCTTCACCGAGCAAGAGGCCTGCGACATACCCTTCCGCTTCACCGAAGTCACCCTGCCAGTTGCCCAAATATCGGTGATTGTGCAAAAGAAGTCTGTCTCCGGGTTTGATATTCTTCGTCTCGATCCACTCCGCGCGGACAGTCGAACGAGTTGACGAGGCAACTTTCAAAATGAGATGGTTTCCGGTGAGCCTGACTGAGAAGCCTTCTTCTGTCTCGACCCGTAAGAGTGTGCTTCTCGCACTCCTGAAGAATCCTCTACCGCTTGTTGAGAACGGTTTTCCGTCGACCATAAGTGTGCTGGCTTTGCCGAGCAGGTCGTGCACCTGCCGGGCTCCGCGATCTGTCATCACGAACGTATCCATCGCAACGGACTGGTTCGTTACCCTGGACTCCCCCATGAGACTAACCTTTCTTGAGAAGGATGTATGTCTCTTTCGGGTTCACCTGATACTTCTTCGACTTGAGGAGTTCTTCCGTCAGTTTGCCGGAGCCTTCTCCGGTGAGTAATACAATGTGGCCGTCCTTTTTCAGATAAGCGGATGCGCGCTTGACATACGCCTTCGCAACCTCGAGGACGGGGACCTTCTCTTCCCACGCGTACGCAAGAGCCGGCTGGACAATGATGAGGTCGAAGGCATCGTTAAGCAGCAGTGGAAATTCTATCTCCATGTGAAAGAAACCATGCAGCCTGGCCAACTCCTTCAATGAGGCGAACCAATCGTGCTGCCTCATGCTCTGCCACTTGGATTCAGCACTTTCCAGTTCGTATAAGAGCTCGCTGGTCTTTTTCTCCTCAGCTTTCTTGACGAAGTAGGATGCTGTGAGCAGGTCGAGAATATCCCGGAGGCGTTCTGCATACGTGTCCAGGCGCACCTGAAGCTCATGCTTCATCTCGATATCTTCTTTTATGCGGTCCGAAAGAGAGAAGTAAGTCTTGTAGAGGTTTCTGAATTCCTGGATCACCTTTTCCGGCGGCTGCGAGAAAAGGCCTGTTTGTTTCTTTCCGTCAGTGAGCCCTGCGAGATCAGTCAGCGACATGCCGAGCAGGGCGTCTCCGAGACGGTAGTTTCTCGATGTTTCTCCAAAGCGGATTCTCGTGTTGTTGTGGAGAATATCGTAGGCCACATGAAATTTTTCTACACCATACAGCATGTGATCGAGGATATAGCGATTCACGGTCCGCTCGTTCTCCCATTCAGCGACAAAGGTGTTTCGATCCCGGTACGGCAGCGTAGATGCAAGATAGAGTAACCCTTCCATCAGGGCTGACAGGACGGCACCGCATCCGGGTGTCATATCGAGTATTTTCAAACCGAACAATGATTCCTTTGTGAATACAGTCCTTACACCCTCCAGGATGATCGCCTCCACGTCGAACGGAGCAGGCGCCTTTCTTGTGAGCAGGTACGTAAAGATCTCGGTGCCGTCATGTGAATTGAGAGTCTGTTGATGCGGTTCCGTGCCCCTTGACACATCAGGCGGCAGCGGCCTGTTTCTCTCTTTCAAGTACGTTTCGGTCAACGGGAACTTCCATCCCGGAAAGAGCTCCTTGCACAGGGGCAATAGTCGGGGATAAATCTCTATTTTCTTATGAATGCCTTCAAGCATTGTTGCGACGGCCGCTTTCTTTTCTTTTAAAATATCAATAGCCCGGTTCCGCTCTTCCTCCATGAGTGACGGCAGGCTCTTGGCAATGCCGACGCAGGAGAAGAGATGATAAAAAAGGTGAAGAGTGTCTCTCTCCATCGGGCCATTTTCACCACCCAGATCCAATTCAATGATTCGTTTCTCTAACATCCGCGGCCGCTTGAAGAGGATCCAGTTCTTCCCGTTCGTCAGTATGCCCCACGGTGTCTGCGCCCTGAGCACGAGATAGAATACCTGGTATACAGGAATCCTGTTCTCGAAATCGAGGTAAAAGCCACTGATCCCTTCAGTCAGGTTTCTACCATATCTTTTCACTGATAGGAGTGCCGCTGAGTTGCGATAAAACTCTTTTGTGCCCCACCGCTTGGAATTGACCAGCCTTTCCTCCTCCGAGCAAAATAAAGCGAAATCAGGCCCTTTCACCTGGTCCTCAAAGAACTTCGGTTTTGGCTCGATGGAGTACCCCAGGATGTTCAGTATCGGCCTCACAAGCTGCGTCTCTGTCTGAACCTCACTGGCGAATGACCTTGCCTGATCGAATCGGAGGAAGATCTCTCTCAGGCTCGCATAGACTGCATCCTCCCCCGGAAACGCGCGCAGTTCTTCGAGGTAGACAGGCGCCAGAAGGCTATTCCTGACTATTGAACGATGCATAGGTAATGATAAGCTGTTTGTTCTGTTTGAGTCAATTATTGGGGCTCACGTCACCCCCTCCCGCAGCGGAGCCGCTGGAGCGTAGAGGGGAACGATTCACTAGCAGTGGTCAGATGGCTGGTCGCTCAGGAGCGTTGCTTGGCGCGCCGATTCCCGGATAGCGTTTTACGGAAAAAATAGACAGGCACGTGGTTTGCCAGCATAGCGTAGGCGTAACAAGCTGCGAAGGTATCTGACAAGTGAGTCTCACCGCATGCGAGGGGAATTTTTCGATGCTGACTGGCCGGGCTGTTTTGCCTTGTCTCCACCCTTTTTCCAGTCACACAAGGAAGTGCACTGTTTATATTGGCACGAGAACGGCAATCCATACCCGGACGATAGCAGGAAGAAAAAAATCCGTCAAGAAATATTCTTTGAATTGCCCTGCAGTGTCCGGATCTTCTGCTGCCTTATATGGGTGGCGAAGAGATGCAACCTCAAAGGCTGCGAAAAACCTCCACGAGGCTGGTGGCACGAGGGAAATATGAATGCAGAATCAGTGCAGCAGCAAATGCTATGAGAAGGGTCACTGCAAAAGGCATCCAGGTATGCTTCAAAATGCTCCCGACCCAGTCTTCTGCGGCCGTGTTATGGGCGCGCTTTGCCAGGGATGCAGCCAAAAGGGTATTAAATGCGGTATCGGAGAGAATGAAAGGAGCTTGCGCAATAACGTAAATGGCAGAGCCAAGAATGGCGGCCACAAGAATCGCGAGCGCGACAATCGCAACAATAGCGGCTGTACTGTCCCCATCCCCCAATGCATCTGCCGCACCGGCCACAGCACGGCCGGCTCCGCCTAACGCACCGTTGCCGGAAGAGACTTCGACGGTAACAGGCGACTCAACCACGCCGCCGGGAACTGCACTCGAATCATCAAAAGATGCGGATGCTCCCGCTCCCAAGAATTGACCCCCGCCGCCGCGCAGGGGCGGAACGCTGCCTCCGCCCGAGGTTCCCCCTGAGTACGACGCTATGTTGGGCCAGTTGTACGCATCAGATGTTCCGCCTCCGCCAAAGGAAACCGGTGAAACATAACGAAGCCACAGCCTGACGCAGATGAAAAATACGCCGTAGGAGAGCAACACGGCCAGCGGATATCTGAGAACCAGATTCTCGATGTGAAGAAGGTGAAAGAGTTTTGATCCGAGAATCCCGGAACAGGCAGTAGCAAGAAGGATCAGTGACATATGAAGACGCAGAGAAAATTTGCGCCTGAAGTTCTTTTGGAACAGTTGTTCGCTTTTGTTCATTCTCACGGCCCCGGCAGGCCAATCCTTGGTCAACTGCAACACATCATCTGGGGGTTTATTCCAGCAGAGGTGCGGTTTTCTCTGCTTCTTCGCGCTCCATCTTCTGAACGCGCTCAAGCTCTTTAAGTTTGAGTCGCAGAATGATCAGCAGGCCGATGATGCCTGCCCAGAACAGACCAAGGTTCAGATAAACAGTCGCCTGGTCATAGCCGGTTGGAGGAAATACCTCAATCTTTGTCTCCGCCCAGAGGTCGGCTGCCTGCATGAGGATGAAGAGTATGGCGCAGAGAATGATCTTCACACAGCCTCCTAACTGAAGTAACCCACCACGGTCATGATGATGAAGTAAAGAAGGTATGCGGCGCCGATGACTGTAAAAACTGGGCTTTTCCGGCCTTGCTCAGACTTTCTGTCAAAAAACGGTATCAGGAAGAAGAAGAGTATGGCGAGCGTCACCAGGAGCACGGCAACCACTTCGCCATTCAGGCCGTACATATCACCGGGAAAAAGCTTGAGCGTTTGGAACAGGAAGAGAAAATACCACTCCGGCTTCACGTTCTCCGGCGGTGGCGCGAGGGGATCGGCTTTTGTCCCTATCTCGGGGGGAAGAAGCGTTGCGAGCGTGACTACTATCCCGAGCAGCACGATCCAGAACATCAAGTCTTTGTAGACGACATTCGGAAAAAAGGGTACCTGCCGTGACGTTTTGCTTTCTTGAGAGAGAGGTACGCTCATGCCATGGTACTGAACGAGGAAGAGATGCGTAACGACGAGTCCCAGAAAAGCCATGGGCAGCACGCACACGTGAAAGGCATAGAAGCGGACGAGTGTCTCGCCCGTCACATCGATACCGCCCCGAAGAAAAGCTTTGATTGTTTCCCCGATGAGGGGGAGGGCTGAGATACCGCCGGTCGCAACCCGCACTGCTGCGAATGCCCTCTCGTCCCAGAGCAGGAAATAGCCGCTGAGCCCGAAGAAGATTGCGAAACCGAGCAAGACAAAACCGGAGAACCAGAGCAGCTCTCTCGGTTTTCGATATGACTTCAGGAGAAGTGTTCCGAAGAGGTGGACGAAGAGAAAGCCGATTGCGAGCTGGGCGCCCCAGTGATGCAAAGACCTGAAGAACCATCCCATGTTGAGCTTGGTCACGATCTCGATGATGCTCTTGTGCGCCTGCTCGAAATAGGGCACGTAATAAAAGGCGAGCACCATGCCCGTTACAAACTGAATAATAAAAAGAAAGAGAGCAGCGCCACCCGTGTAGTACCAGATGTCATGCTTGTGCGCAGGTACGAACTTCTTTTTCGCGAACCCTCTCAGGTCGCCAAAGTCGTACCGCTCTTCAAACCACTTCTTCATGCTCTCTCACTGCATCTTGACGTTCGTTTTATACCAAATGCTCATGCGCAAAAGGCGGCTGCCGGAACACTGTTTCCCTCGCTGCTCCGCTCCGGGCGGTTGACCCACTAAAGTCTCGCAATCACTCAATCTGCACGCCTACCCAAAGGGTACCCGTTCGTGCAGATTGTCCTGCGGAGCGTTCTTGCTCGGCTAGTGGGTACCCCAATCCGTCCTTGAAGTCGCGACTCGGGAAAAGTTCTTCCGGCAGCCGCAACGATAAGAGAACCCGTGCATACCTTGCTTGACCTGTGCCCCATGACCCGTGCCCCCGTCCCTACGCTTTCGGCAGCTCAACCTTCACTCCCTTTTTGAAGACTATCAGCTTGTTGTCCTCCACACGGTATTCAAGGAATTCAAGCGGCTTGGGCGGTGGCCCCTCTATGTTCTTGCCGTATTCGTCAAACCAGCCCTTGTGACACGGGCAGTAAAACTTTCTGTCAGCAGGCTTGTAAACAATATTGCATTCCATGTGAGAGCAGACGCCTTTGAGCGCAACTACTGTATTGTCTGCTCTCTTGAAGATGTAGCCTAGTTTTCCTCCCCACGCGAACGGCTTCGTGCTGTTCGATGGAATGCCAAGAAAATCTTCCGGCTTGGGAAGCACGACAAAGTCGGGCTCTTTGCCGAGCGTTGGGAAAGCGCCCCTCCATACCGCCCAGAGGCTTCCAAGAAGGAAAGTTGCAATCCAGCCACCACAAAGCGTGTTGAGAAACGTCCGTCTTGTGACGAGCGAATACTTAAGTTTCATAGTCAACCAGCACAAAGCTTCTATTAAGCAGTGAGCAGTGAGCAGTGAGCAGTGAGCAGTAAAAGCAGGAAGCGGCTAAGGAGTGAGAAGTCGTACCAAATCTGCGGGATACGTGCGGTGAATCGTGAGCCATCATTTCACGAGCCTTCATCTGTTCTCCTGACTGCTTACTTCTCACTACTTACCGCTTACTTTTTTGCCGAGCATGCGTTTAAACTTGTCCTTGACCAGGCTCTTTCTCAATCCCACGATGCCGTCGGTGGGTCGCACATCCTTGGGACAGGCATCTATACAGCGAAAGAGCGTGTCGCAGCCCCACACGCCCTTCTCGTCATTCATTTTTTCCAGGGAAGCAGCTGGCCTTTCATCCCTGGAATCGAGCACGAAGCGCTCCAGTTTCGCGAGAGCCGCAGGACCGGCATATCCCGGATCGCGCGATGGCACCGGACATGCCCCATAACAGCATGCGCAGAGGATGCAGTTGACGAACTGATCCATCTTCTTTCTGTCCTGCTCACTTTGAAAAATCTCTTTCTCCGGATTCGGGCTCTTGCGGACAAAGTACGGTTCCACTTTCTCGTACATGCTCCAGAAAGGGGTCATATCCACAACCAGATCTTTGATCACTTCCATGTTCGGCAGCGGCTCAAGAATAATCGTCTTGTCCTCGAACGAGCCGACCTGCGTTCTGCACGCCAGGTTCGGTTTACCGTTGATCACCATCGCGCACGAACCGCATGTCGCAGACCTGCAGGATGAGCGAAAGGCAAGCGTGCCGTCAAGCTCGTCCCTGATGCGAAGCAGAACGGTGAGAACCGTAAGCCCCGTTGCCACCCTGATCCTGTAGTAGTCGAAGTAGGGCTCTTCCTCCGGCAATTGCGCGTCGTAACGAAAAATTTTAAAAGTGTATATTTCGCCGCTCATCTATCCCTGGGGCTCACGTCGCCCCCTCCCGCAGCAGAGCCGCTGGAGCCTCCCCTCCACCCTCCAGCCGCTTTGCGGCTGCGGGTACCCGGTCGCCGTGGTCGCTAGATGGATTCCTTGGGCTTGCCCGTGGGAATCTATCAATACGTCCTCGCCATAGGTTGATAGCGCGTTATGGTCACATCTTTAAACGACACAACTGGTTCGTTGTCTGGCCCCTTTGTCGCCAGCGTGTGTTTGAGCCAGATGGCGTCGTTTCTTTCCTTAAAATCACGCCTGAAATGAGAGCCCCTGCTTTCTTCCCGCAACAAAGCGCCCAGAGCAATCGCATGGGATACATCGATCATCTGCTCCAGTTCCATTGCTGCGATCAGCTCGTAATTCATGTGCAGGGCTGGACTTGATATCCGCACGTGCCTGTACCGCTCCTTGACCATGCTGATTTTTGAGAGCGCTCTCTCCAACTCCTCTCTTGTCCTGAAGATACCCACGTCGTCGTCCATGGCCTTGCGTAAATCATCGAGCACGTTGAACGCCTTTTCAGTGCCGTCAGAAGTGAGTCCTCTTATTTTCTGCTCAAGCTGACCCTGCGCCCGCTCGAGTGCCTTTACGTCGGGTCTTACCTCACGGGCCTCCAGATATTCGGGTATGCTCAGTGATGCCATCTTGCCGAAGACGATCGTCTCGAGCAGAGAGTTCCCGCCGAGCCTGTTGGCTCCGTGCACACTCACGCAGGAGCATTCTCCAGCGGCATAAAAACCTTTGACCGCTGACTCGCATCGCATGTTCACATCTATGCCGCCCATGGAATAGTGCTGGCAGGGCATGATCGGTATAGGCTCATAGACCGGGTCCACATTGATGAAATCGATGCAGAACCTGCGTATGCCCGGCAGGCGCTCCGCGATCTTCTGCTCGCCGAGATGCCGAAGGTCGAGTTGGATGTAGGTGCCGAACTCATGTTCGAAGCCTCTGCCCTCTTCCATTTCCGTCTTGATCGATCGAGCGACAATATCTCTCGGCGCCAGTTCCATGGCTTTCGGCGCGTAGTGTTCCATGAAGCGCTCGCCCTTATTGTTGAAAAGATAGCCCCCTTCGCCCCGGGCGCCCTCCGTGATCAGGATATTCGTTCCCAGAAGCGATGTCGGATGGAACTGCACGAATTCCATATCCTTCATGGGAATGCCCGCCGCGTAAGCAATGCCGATGCCCGAGCCTGTGTTGATCAGGGCGTTCGTAGAGTGAAAATAGACGCGGCCGTAGCCTCCGGTTGCAAAAAGCGTAACCTTGGCGCGTATCGGGATCAGTTTCCCGTTCATCTGGTCGAGCACTATGACGCCGTGGCAGACGCCTTCGTCAACGGCGAGCGCCAGCACCGGATATTCGTAGAATATTTTGACACCGCACGCCACCGCATGCTCGTACAGAGTGTTGAGCAGCACGTGGCCGGTAAGGTCCGCGGAGTAACACGTACGCGGGTAGCCTGCGCCGCCGAACGGTCTCTGCGCTATAGTGCCGTCCGCAAAACGGCTGAACGGGCAGCCCCAATGCTCCATCTCGAAGACTACGCCCGGGGCCTCCCGGCACATCAGTTCGGCTGCATCCTGGTCGGCGAGATAATCGCTACCCTTGACCGTATCGAACGTATGTTTTTCCGGATTGTCATCCTTACTATTAGGATTGTTGGCGAGCGAGGCGTTGATGCCGCCCTGCGCTGCAATGGAGTGGGACCGGAGGGGATGAACCTTGGAGACGAGCGCTACGCGGTACTGCTCGCAGAGACCCACCGCCGCGCGCAAACCCGTGAGACCTCCGCCAACAATCAGAACATCATAGTCGAGCATTGTCAGGCTACTCTGGCGTACAAGAAAATCAGGATCAATGAGATGATCGTTGCAACAACATTGGAGAGCCAGAAAAGCTGTTTCTCTTTTCGATACCCGAGATCTATGGCTATGGTTCTGAGTCCGTACATGCTGTGGAAGGTGAAAAGGATGAAGATGAGGATATCGAGAACCGGCTGCCGGTGAAGACCCAGAGCCCAGTCGGGTTTCTTGTCTTTTGTGTACAGAAAAAAGGCGGAAAAAATCTTGATGCTGAAGAGGATGATGAGAGAAACGCCGCTGATCCTGTGAGCAAGCCAGATGAACATCAATCAGTTGGTATCATCCCGCCATGTTTCCTGTCAAGTAATTTCTTTTGTCCTCATCTTTTGCCCTGCGATTCTTTCGTTGTTGGTGTCGATGTATTGTGACTTCCTGTATAGTACGACGAGCTTGAAAGTGTTTGCATATTAGTAAGGGATTGCTTAGAATTACAGCAACCAACAGCCCGGAGCCAGCGGTTGATGCTCCAGGTGAAAACTGCGGGTCTGTAGCTGTCCTCAGGGAGGAGTCTTCGATGAGCGAGTTTCATGAAGCTGTAATTATTGGCGGGGGTCCTGCAGGATTGACTGCAGGTATCTACCTGATGAGAGCCGGTATTGATGCGGTTCTGGTTGAGCAGGGCGTAATTGGCGGGACCCCTATGAAATACGAGCATGTGGAGAACTACCCCGGCTTTCCGGAAGGGATAGGCAGCCGTGAATTGATGGAGCGTATGAGTGCTCAGGCGAAGCGATTTGGCCTGGTCATCAAGGATTTCTGCCAGGTCTCTGAAATAACACGTCAGGGAAAGAAATTTATTACGCGTGCCGGCGAAGAGAGCATTGAGTCTCTCGGCATCATCGTGGCCGCGGGGACCCAATCGGTGGCAATAAATATTCCCGGAGAGGCAGAGTTTATGGGCAGGGGGGTATCGAACTGCGCCACCTGTGATGGCATGTTTTTCAGGGATCTGGATGTCGCGGTCATCGGCGGGGGAGATGCCGCAATACAGGAGGGGTTGACGCTCGCAAATCTCGCGCGCAAAGTGTATGTCGTCCACAGAAGAGATACGCTGAGGGCGCAGAAGATTATCCGGGAGCGTGCTTTCAACAATCCCAAAATGGAGATTCTCTGGAATAAGGTGCCTGTCGAGATCAAAGGAAAAGAACAGGTTCAAGCGGTCAGGCTGCGCGATACAAAGACAGGGGAGATTTCGGAGATAGCCGTGGACGGAATATTCGTGTACGTCGGGTCACGACCCAACACAGGCTTTCTCGGTGATCTCGTGAAGAAGGACGACGCAGGCTTTATAGAGACGGATGAAAACTTGCGGACCAAAAGTGAGGGCCTCTACGTGGCAGGGGACGCGCGCCGGAAGTCCCTGAGACAGATCTCGACAGCAGTGGGGGACGGCGCGGTGGCTGCGGTGAGCTTGGAGCGATACATCCTGGAGTCCAGGTAGGCAATGGCGCACGTCCTGAGAGACCTTCTTGCCGGCTCCACAATTGTGCTGCTGGGCATGCTGCTGAGTCTGGCCGCCTCGGTTGCACTACTTTTTCTCTGGCTGTTTTTTCATCTTGTGGGCATACTCGCTTGGGTCTTCTTTTTCATTTTTCTCATCTTCTTCGCTCTATGGCTCATTGGTTTCCTGTACAGGAAAGCGAGTGAGGTGAGCAAGAAGTAATGGGTTGTAAAGCTACCCTGGCCCTGCTTGTCGCTGTGGTCCTGTTTGCAGCGGGAGCCGAGTTCTGTTCGGGCGCCGACAGTTTTGCAGCATACCAGGTGACAGGGACGGACCCACAGTTTTGGTCGATGACCAGGGATTTCTTAAAAGAAAAGGGCTATGAGGTTCTCTATCAGCAGGGCGAGTCCGACCTGGAGCGGCATCTTGAGAAGATGTCAAGAATCAACAGGAGCCCGGCAAAGTTCCTCCTCGCGATGGAGCTTGCGCCCGGCCCAAACAAGAGTGTACTGGTGGCTATGACGGACCGGAAAGAACAGGGGAGTGGAGGCGTACTCCAGAAGGATACTCCCCCATTTGCTCCTGATGCTTCGGCCGGTCGCAGATTTTTCGCCATCGATGATTTGCAGGGGAAATATTCCGCAGACTCAGGCATGCTTGCTGACTCTGTAGCAACCTCTTTTCAGGTGAAGGTGAAGCACGTGCCCCTTTTTCCTCTATTAGGCGCGAACATGCCGGGTATCTTCCTGCGAATAGAATGCAAACAGGACGCGATGAGAGAGATGCTCGGATTATTACACTCGGGCATTCAGAACTACTTACGAAGGGATATATCGCATGAGAGGCAACGGCAGGGCGAACGATAAGATCAGGGAACTCAAGATAACGAAGAACTTCCTCAAATTCGCTGACGGATCAGTGCTGGTGGAAATGGGGGAGACCAAGGTAATATGCGGGGTGAGCATCGAAGAGAAGGTACCCGCATTTTTGAAGAACAGTGGTAAGGGCTGGCTGACCGCAGAGTATGCAATGCTGCCGAGAGCCACGCAGTCAAGGACCGTCAGGGAATCAATCCAGGGAAAGGTTGGGGGACGTACGCAGGAAATACAACGTCTCATAGGAAGGGCCCTAAGGGCGGTTGTCAACCTCGACACGATCGGGGAGCGCACGCTGTGGATCGACTGCGATGTGATCCAGGCTGACGGGGGTACACGCACCGCGAGCATCACCGGGAGCTTCGTTGCCCTTGTTGAAGCGCTTTGGCACATGAAGAAGAGAGGCATCATCGACAAGATACCTCTTCGGGATTCAGTGGCTGCAGTGAGTGTGGGCCTTGTGGGTGGTGAAATCCTTCTCGATCTCGCATTCCACGAAGACTCGAGCGCAGAGGTGGATATGAATTTTGTTATGACGGGCAAGGGCATGCTCGTTGAGGTGCAGGGGACAGCTGAAAAGACGCCCTTTTCAAAGGAACTCTTTGACGTGATGTACGATTATGCCCACAGAGGCATCGTGGAGATCACAAGACTGCAAAAGATAGCCCTCGGGCCGCACTTCCCGGTATGAAAAGACCGTTGCCACTTGACAGTTAACGGTTGCCGGTTAGGATGATTTTTACTGTAAACTGTCCACCGTGTTGATTATGCACGACCTCATTATCGCAACAAGCAATCAGGGCAAGTTCAGGGAGATAACAGAGGCTCTTAAGGGGCAGTTTGTATCTTTTTACTCGCTGTCTGATCTCAAAGATAGGGGTGACGTCGTCGAGGACCAGCCGTCGTATGCGGAAAATGCCTGGAAGAAAGCACGGAAAATAGGAAACCGCTTCGGTATTGACACTCTTGCTGACGATTCCGGGCTTGAGGTTGACGCGCTTGGCGGAAGGCCAGGAATCTACTCTTCCCGTTACGCGGTAACAGATAATAAGAGAATCGACAGGCTCTTGAGCGAGTTAAGCGGGGTTGAGGATCAAGACAGGAGCGCTATCTTCAAAGCCGTTCTCGCCTTTTACATGCCCGCCGAAGGGAGAGGTTTTTTGTTTTATGGGTCTCTGAGGGGACGCATAGGCTATGAGAGAAAAGGAACTGGCGGGTTCGGATTTGATCCGATTTTCCTTCTCCCTGAATCAGGCAAGTACCTGGCCGAACTGAGCCTCGAAGAAAAGAACCGGGTTAGCCACAGAGGCAAAGCACTGGCTAGCTTCAGCAGTTTCTTGAGCAGGAGTTACGGCTTTCACCCCGGCAGGTAGATGATACATCCGATCAAACCTTGAAAGAATCCCATCCATGATTATAATTTTTTAACAAAGAGCACAGATGGCTCGTTATGTGTCTCCATGCTGCAGATCACGCTGAAGTGCACCATCCAGACCGACGCGACGAGGAGACCGAATGGTTTAGAGTGGGCCGTCGCACCAGAGCCGTTTGTTTAATGGGGGGCCAACGTACCTTTCTTTCCAGAAGTGAGGTGGCGCATGGCTTTAACACTGTCGTATAAGGTCCGGAATGGGGGGAGGGCGGTTAGGCGCTGGGTTATTCCGTACCTCAACTCTCGTATCCACAACGGCGATTTTCGTCCCGTACTCTGCTACCTGTACACAGAATGGAAGTGCAACATCGACTGCCATTATTGCTTTCAGTTCGACAACCACAAGGCAGGGATGGATCTTGAGACCGCGAAGAGTGCGATTGACTGGCTCAAGTCCATCGGGTGCAGGGTCATACCGCTTATGGGGGGAGAGCCCCTTTTGCGCAAAGAATTTATCCTCGAGGTCATCCGTTACGGGTCGGACAACGGCTTCTTCATGTATCTGCCGACGAACGGGTATCTCCTGGACGAAGAATTCATTGATGAGATGGGACGGGCGGGCGTGGCAGCGGTCAATCTTGCGGTGGATTGTGTGGCCCCCCGCAAAGGCTTGCCGAAAGCTTTGCTGGCCATCGAACCGCAGTTCAGGTATCTGATCGAGCGTCAGAAAGAACACGGCTACTTGGTATTCTTTAATATCAATATCTGCAGGACGAATATCAAAGACGTACGGATGCTCACTGAAATTGCGCATCAGAATCAAATAGGCACAGACTACCATCTGAATGAACCGCCCCACGGATTCGTCGACCTGGAGCATTACAGTCACATGAAAAACGAACTCTGGGTTACACCGGACAAATATGACGAGGTGGATGAACTCCTTGACTGGCTGGCACAAAAACAGCTTGAGGGTTGGCCGATGGTTAACTCGATTGAGCATCTGAAGGCCTTCAAGGATAGGATGCGGGGACACCTTCGGATATGGGACTGCCGCGCCGGAAGGAACGGCGGCTTAATCAGGCCTGACGGCACGCTTTCACCTTGCTTTGATATGATTACTTACGAACATGACTGGGGACGAATCTGGGACCCGCACTTCGATCACGGGGAGCTTCAGAAGCTTAAAGAGAAGTGCCGTCCCTTCTGTTCATCCACCTGTTACCACACGATGGGCCACTACTATCAGCTGTCGGCTGTACCGCAGTGGGTGCGCAAGCATATGCGCGTCGGCTGATGCCGGTTTAGATTCACGAACATGGCTTCGGTGCCTGCGCCCTGTCTCACTTCGACGTACTTCAGTACGCCTGCGTTCGCCACGGCTTGAGCGCCTCGTCTCTTCTTGAATCTAAACCGGCATGGCACGATGCAGGCTACGTCTTGCCGGCTCTGGGTTCACAATCATGATGTAGCGGATTGATCGACGTCATGCCAAGTTACATTCGTGGTGTCTGCTGATCGAACGGCGTTGTGCTAATTCGCCTTCGAGATGTAGACCGAGGCGCGCCGAAGCCTGGGCTGCGGAAGCGTACTATGGTACGTCGAGCAAGAGCAGGCTGAAGGGCAACGAAGATATGCGCTTGAAGTCGAATTAGCATTACCAGTCGCCGGAGGAGCCTCCCCCGCCGAATGACCCCCCGCCCCCCGAGAAGCCACCGCTATCTCCTCCTCCGAAGCCGCCTCCCCCCGCGCCTTCGCCAAATCCTCCACCCCAGAAGCCGCCGGTAAAGGGGCCTCCGCCCCGAGTTCCTCTGCCCGAGCTGTAACCTCCGGCAAACAGCAGACTCATAATTAAACCGGCGAAAAGGCCTACTGCCCCCAGCCCGGCAAGCATTATGAGGGAGAGCCCGGAAAAAGCGATGTGGGCTACTATCGGCAATCCCACTGCCCCTGCTATTCCGCCGAGCACCCGCGACATCGATCCAAGAAAGATCAAGATAACAAAAAGAAAAATCAGAAGGCCGAAGATGGGCGGCGTACTTCTCCTGGAGTGGTGGATGTCCTGCGTTAATGGGCCGTACTCGCCCTTCACCGCTGACATAATGGCGATAAGACCGGCGCGCAAACCTCCGTCATAGTCACCCGTCTTGAAATGCGGTGTAATCTCGTTCCTTATGATCCTCCCGGAAAGGAGGTCCGTCAGTCTCCCCTCCAACCCCCTCCCGACCTCGATCCGGATTTTACGCTCCTTTTCGGCAATGAGGAGAATCACGCCGCTGTCGAGCCCCTTCCAGCCGACCTTCCATGCCTCGGCGACTTTTATTGAGAACTCTTCCAGGTTTTCACCCGCAAGTGTGGGTATGGTAAGGACCGCTATCTGTGTCGACTCTCTGGCCTCGAAGTCGGCCAGCGCCCTCTCCATCGCCTGGACGGTTTGTGGGGAAAACATCCGCGCATAATCATTGATATGGGCCCTGAGCGGCGGTACGTCAAGCGCATCCGCGCTGCAAGGTATCAGAAGCAGAAGTATGAGGAGCACCAGTCGGCGCATGTCGGGTCCGAATTTGAGTTCCTAGAACTTCACCTTCGGAGCCACGCGCGCACCCTCATCAGCTTTGAAGGGCTCCTTTCGCGTAAGGTGAAGCAGCACGGAGTTGGTGAGCGAGTTAGGGAATGTCCTGATGCTTGTATTGAATTCCTGTACCGCCTTGTTGTAGCGTACCCTCGCCACGTTTATGCGATTCTCAGTACCTTCCAGCTGGTTTTGCAAGTCAAGGAACGACTGGTTTGCTTTGAGATCAGGGTACTTTTCAACCACAACGAGAAGCCGGGACAAAGCCCCGCCTAACTGTCCCTGAGCTTGCTGAAATCTATCGAACGCCTGCGGGTCGCTGAGCATCTCCTTGGAGACTTTCATTGAGCCGACCTTTGAGCGGGCTTCGGTCACTGCAGTTAACGTGTCGCCTTCGTATTTTGCATAGCCCTTCACGACTTCTACGAGATTGGGGATCAGGTCTGCTCGCCTCTGATAGGCCGCCTCTACATCCGCCCAGGCGGCAAAGACCGCTTCTTCCTGCGCCTGCATGGTATTGTAGCCGCACCCCGAAAGGGCGGCAAGTCCCACAATGAGAGATAAGGCAATAGCAGCACGCTTCATAGTCCCTCCTGTTTAATGGTAGATAATCGGTGCATTCGATCTTATCATTATAGCATCAGCATCACTGTGTGTCATGGCTCACATTTTCTGCTTGCTCCCGGCGGCTCGCTGCTCTTATCTCGTTTCTGTGGGTTGCACTTGTGGTATAGTGTTGCAAGGCCTTCCGGAGCATTCATGATCTATACAATCGTATTGAATCCCGCACTGGACAGGATTGTCGACATAGACGAGCTCTTATACGATGACGTGAATACGATCATCGAAGAAACACGGCTCGTAAGCGGAAAGGCAATCGATATTTCGCGTGTCATAAGGAGGCTTGGTGGACAGAGCTGTCTGTTAGGGCTGGCGGGGGGTTACAATGGGTTTGAAGTGGAAGGCAGGTTATTGGCTGAAGGACTCGTCTGCGAGCTTGTCAGGCTTAGCCGAGAGACGAAGACGAACATTGCCATACGTCAAACGAGAAAAAATCTTAGAACCATTTTCAGTACAGCAGACCCGCAGGTGTCTCCTATAGAATTGAGTCTATTCCACGATAAGGTACGCGACATACCGGAAGACAGCTTTGTAGTGATGAGTGGCAGTCTTGTACCAGGTGTGAGCGAGAATTTTTATGCTCAAATTATAACGGCTCTCGCAGGCAAGAACGTGCGAACCATACTGGATGCAGATGGTGAGGCCCTGAAACGCGGTGTTGAGTCCAGGCCCTTTCTCATTAAACCCAATATTCACGAGTTCGGCAGGCTCGTGGAGAAAAATGTCAGGGAGGTGGACGACATATTGGACAATATAGACAGCGTTCTCGAGCTGGTTCCTCACATCGTTGTGTCGATGGGAGCGCGCGGTGCGGTGGCCGTGTCCAGAGCTGAAAGGTACCATGTTGTGCCTCCGAAGGTGAGCGTGAAGAGTTCAATGGGGGCAGGGGATGCATTGGTCGGGGGTATTGTCTATTCCCTTAGCCGGGGTTCCAGCTTTATTGAGGCTGTCACATTGGGGGTGGCATGCGGGACTGCCTCAACCCTCAACGGTGCCGGTGGTTTCTGTTCGCTGGAGGATACCGAAAAGATCAGGAAAGAGGTTTTGGTTAAAAATTTTTAATTTACTTGTCATCTATGATTGTTTTATAGTATATGGAATAACAGGTTTTGGAACACCGAAGTAAAACTTACAAAAGAAAGGAGGTGAAAGAAATGAAAAAGCTATTGGTGTTATGTATAGCTATTACCTTTTTTGCAGGATTTGCACTGGTCGGTTGCGGTCCTTCAGCGCCTCCGCCGGCAAAAGAGGAAGCAAAACCAGCACCTCCTCCTGCGCCTGCTCCGGAAAAAGCTGCTCCAGCACCGGAGAAACCGGCAGAGCCAGAGAAAGCTCCAGCTCCGGCACCAGCTCCAGAAAAGAAGTAACATCGCAGCAATTCAGGGGGGTATATCCGCGATAGCGGATATACCCCACATTATGAGGAGGTGGACTCTTATGAAGAAAACATTTCTTGGGCTCCTGTTGGTGACGGTCTTTGTGACGTTTTCTCTTGCAGGTTGCGGATGCTTCATTCAGGCCCAGAAGGGTGAGGCTCCCCCACCTAAGCCACCGGAGCAGCAGCAAGTTGTAGGTGAGGAGAAGAAAGAAGTAATCGTGGTGCCGCCACCGCCGCCACCCCCGCCGGCTGCGCCGGCTGCGCCAGCGCCAATGGCCAATATTTACTTCGACTTCGACAAGTACAATATCAGGCCCGGCGACGCGGAAATACTTAAAAAGAATGTTGATTGGCTGAAGGCTAATCCCAATACTAAAGTAAGAATAGAAGGCAATTGTGACGAAAGAGGTACCGTTGAGTATAACCTGGCCCTCGGCCAGAAAAGGGCAGATGCCGCAAAGAATTACCTCACCGGTCTCGGCGTAGATGGCAAGAGGCTCGATACCATCAGCTACGGCAAGGAAAGGCCCGTCTGCACTGAGCACAACGAGGGATGCTGGGCCCAGAATAGAAGAGACGCTTTCGTACCAGTCCAGTAGTTTGGGCGAGAGAAAAGGGGGTAATTCTGTTACCCCCTCTTTTATCTCTACCGTCCAAGAACTCTCAAGAATACTACCCCTGCGCGAATCAGAACAGATCGGTATCAGCACTGTAGCGGGGGTCTATCCCTTCAGGATCCCCTTTTTTTACGCTTCCCTGATGGACAAGGAAAATCCCCTCTGCCCCATACGTCTTCAGGCGGTGCCTTCAGCCCGGGAATTAAAGGTGGGTGGTGTATCCGATCCTCTGGGTGAGTCCACGATTGGGCTCACCCCGTCATTTTTGAAGCGCTATCCGCGAAGGGGTGTGTTCCTCGTGAGTTCTGAGTGCGCCATGTACTGCAGGTTCTGCAACAGGAAAAGAGCCGTGGGTAAGGGGCACGTATGGGAAGAATCGTCGGAAGAGACGTTTCGCTATCTCGAAAAGGATAAGGAGATATCGGAAGTTATTCTTTCGGGCGGCGACCCCCTGATGCTTGCGCCAGCCCGGTTTACCCAGATACTGGAGAGGCTCCGTTCGATCAAAA
>DATKNH010000016.1 GCA_035541455.1 Syntrophorhabdales bacterium | reverse complement strand
GATTTTACGTATTTGCAACCTGGTAGTGTTAAGGAAGCGCTGGCGATGCTTGCGGAGCATAAGGACGAATGCAAGATCATCTGCGGCGGACAATCACTCTTGATCGTGATGCGGCAGGGACTCGTACAGGTAGAGTACCTGATCGACATCAAAGGACTTAATGAGCTCAGCTACATTAAGTACGATGACAAAGGCGGTCTCAAGATAGGGGCAACGACCACCCACCGTGCGATCGAGAAATCTGACGTGATTGCGAAGAAGTATCCGGTCCTGACCGACATGGAAGAGAAGCTAGCCTCTATCCAGGTGAGGAACTGGGGCACCATCGGCGGCAACCTGGCGCACGCAGACTCTGCGGGTGACCCGGCGCCGGTGCTTACGGCTCTTGGCGCTACAGTAAAGGTGGGCAGCGCAAAGGGCGAGCGGACTATACCGCTTGAGGAGTTCTACACTGATCTTTTTGAAACAGCCATGGAGCCGGGCGAGATAATTCTCGAGGTCCAGGTTCCCGCCCCTGCCGCAAAATCGGCAACTGCGTACAAGAAGTTCAATCTGCTGGAAAGTGATCAGGGCATTGTTGCCGTCGCTGTCTCAATCACGCTCGATGGAGACACCTGCAAAGACGCTCGAGTCGTCCTCGGTAACGCGGCACCCACATCGGTACGCGCAAAGAAAGCGGAAAGCGTGCTTGTCGGCAAAAAACTGACTGATGCGCTCTTCGAGAAAGCGGGCGAAGCTGCCTCAGAAGAATGCGAGCCGGTCGGCGATATCCACGCATCCGAAGAGTACAGACGCCATCTGGTCGGTGTACTTACGAAGAGAATGGCAAAGGCGGCCTTTGAACAGGCCAAGAAGAGCTAACTCCTCACCAGCGAGTACGGCTCGCGAGAGGGGGAGGCTCCCTGTGGCTTCTGCCACGGGAGGGGGCGACGTGAGCCCCATTATTAGAAAGGAGGTCGGATACTATGGAAAAGAAGCTATTGAAGTTCACCGTAAATGAGTCACCCTATGAGATATACATAAATCCGAAAACGCTTCTGGTCGAAGCGATCAGAGATCATATCGGCCTCACCGGGACCAAGAGGGGCTGTGAGACGGTCTCCTGCGGCGCCTGCACCGTTATGGTGGAGGGTATGGCAGTAAAGGGTTGCTCTATTCTTGCCATGCAGGTAGAAGGGAAGAAAGTCACCACGGTGGAGGGTCTGGAGACGAATGGCAAGCTCGATCCGATTCAAACGGCATTCCTCGACGAAGGCGCCTTTCAGTGCGGTTTCTGCACGTCCGGCATGCTCATGTCAGCGAGAGCCTTCCTGAATGAGACGCCGAAGCCCAAAGATGAGATGGAAATCAGGCGCGGCATGGAGGGCAACCTCTGCCGGTGCACCGGCTACAACGCCATCATCAGGGCAATTGACAGAGTGGCGAAAGGCGAATATAAGGAGGACAAGAAATGAGCGAGAATAAATATTCTGTCCTTAATACAAGGGTTCACAATGTAGACGGTTACGCCAAGGTAACGGGACGGGCAACGTATACGTTCGACGTGACGCTGCCCGGCATGCTCTACGGGAAGATCCTCCGGAGCCCGCACCCTCACGCAAAGATACTCAATATCGATTATAGCGAAGCACTGAAACTTCCGGGTGTCATAACCGTCGTTACCGGCAAGGAAGATACACTGGGCGTCAGGCAGGGCATCTGGCGGCGTTATAAAGATCTCTGCGACGAAGCGATTCTCACGGTTGACAAAGTGCGTTACATCGGCGAGCCCGTTGCTGCAGTTGCGGCTGTGACAGAGGAGATCGCGGAGAAGGCACTCGATCTTATTAACGTTGATTATGAAGTGCTTCCGTTTGTTGATGACCCTATGGAAGCCATCAAAAAAGAAGCGCCCTTGATCCATGAAGGCTTCGAGAGGAACGTGAACGTGACGCGCCAGATTGCCTGGGGCGATCTCGAAGACGCCATGGAGGAGGCGGAGTACGTCCGGGAAGACTGGTTCAAGCTGGGCGGTCAGCATCACATGTGCATGGAGACACGCGCAGCAGTGGCGGCCTACACGCCGGACGGGAAACTGACGATCTATACCTCGACGCAGTCTGCGTATTATCACCAGGCACTTCTTGCCGGCGTTCTCGGCCTGCGCGAGGGCAACATCCGCGTGATCGCACCCTACGTGGGCGGCGGCTTCGGCGGAAAGTTCGAGCTCGACGGCGCGCAGTTCTGCGCATCGATTCTCTCGATGAAGTGCTGCAAACCCGTGAAGGTCATCTTTACCCGCGAAGAAGATTTTATTGCTTCAAAGCGCCGTACCCCGATGTATTACTACGTGCGCACCGGCGTCAAGAAGGACGGCACCTTCTGCGCACGCGAAGCGAAAGTGTTCACCAACGGCGGCGCGTACACCGGCATGGGCGCCACGGCGTTGTACCTCACCGGCTTTTTCCACTCATTCCCCTATCGTTGGAAAGCCTATCGTTATGATGGGTACAGAGTCTACACGAACAGCCTGCCCTCCACCTCGATGCGCGGTTTCGGCGCTCCTCAGGCCATGTTCTGCTCCGAGCAGCAGATCGAGTGGATAGCCAATGACCTCGGTCTCGACCCGATCGAGATGCGCCGTAAGAACGGCCACTACGAAGGTTATGAAGTTCCCGGCCAGGCCACGATCGCAAGCTGCGGTCTGGATGAGGCGCTCACCAAGATCCAGGAATGGAAGAAGTCAAAAGGCAAGCTCCCGGCGAACAGAGCTATCGGCATCTCTGCAGCCGGCTTCATGTCAGGCGGTATCTTCAACTGGTTTGACTCACCCTATTCTTTCTCGTCCGCGGTCATCACCATCAACTATGACGGCACGGTGGAGCTCCACGTGGGCGCGCAGGAAATCGGCCAGGGCTCAAGCACCACCATGGCCATGATCTGTGCAGAAGCGCTTGGTGTGAAACTTGAGGATGTCAAGGTGCATATGGGCGATACCGACCACTCCCCGGCTGACCTCGGTGCCTGGGGCTCAAGGCAGACCCTGATGGCCGGCAATGCAACCAAGATGGCGGCAGAGGATGCAAAAAGGCAACTTCTTGAATTCGCCAACGCAAAACTCGGATTCAACATCATCTACGATCTGGACATCAAGCAGGGTTGGGTCTACAATGTGGCACGGCCGGAGCGGGGCATGAGCTACTACGACCTCTGCAAGGAAGCGCTGCGCGGCAAGGAAGGACAGCGCATAATCGGCAGGGGCTTCTACACCCCGCGCAGAAAGGGTATGATCTCCCCTGCGTACAGCTACATGGTGCAGGGTCTTGATGTGGAGATCGATCCTGAGACCGGGTATCTGAAAATCCACGAGAGCGTAACGGCGCACGACTGCGGCCAGCCGATCAACACCCTGGGCCTCATCGGCCAGCTCGAAGGCGCAGCCTCCATGGCTATCGGCTTCGGCTACTACGAGTACCTGCCGGTGGAAGACGGCAAGGTCATGAACCCGAACCTGGTTGACTACAAGCTGATCCGTGCTCCGGAGATGCCAGCCTGCCAGGTTATCGAAATCGACACCTACGAGCCTGAAGGACCGTACGGCGCGAAAGAGGCAGGCGAGGGCCTTACTAACCCGCACGCCGCAGCGCTGGGTAACGCGATCTACTATGCGACCGGTCTTCAGATGAAAGAGGCTCCTATCCGTGCGGAAGCCATCGCAAAAGCATGGAAGGAAAAACAGCAGCAGAAAAAGAACGAGAAGAAAAAGTAAAGGAGGCTACCGTGAGCGTGATCTGTCCAGTTTGCAAAAAAGTAAAGAAGAATCCCGTTGACTGCGCCAGGCACATGTTCGGTACCGGCGATAAACCCCACAGGGCGTGGTTTGATGCCCAGGGCCTTTCTTTTATAGACCTGCTCTTAGATCAGGCCACACAGCCCGGCAACAAGTCGTACGAACTGGTCGGCGGGTACGTAGAGAAAGCGCAGAAGGATATAAAGTAGGAGGAGGCGAGATGATAATCGAAGGCGGCTTTAAGGTGAAAGCACCCATTCAGAAGCTGTGGGACATGTTATTACAGCCTGAAACGCTGGCTGCATGCCTGCCCGGAGCGGAAAAAGTTGAGAAGATTGATGATACGACCTATGATGCGGTCGTGAAACAGAAGGTGGGCATCATCAAGGTAAAACTTGCGTTCCGCAACAAGCTGACGAACATTCAGCCGCCCACACATCTGGAGATGGATGGTGAGGGCGAGGACGTCACGAAGCTGGGTCATATCAGGCAGAAGACTGTTGTAGACCTGAAGGACGTGGGAAACGGTGAGGTCGAGGTCTCCTACAAATCTGACGTCTCCATGGTGGGCAAGCTTGCCATGTTCGGCGATCGGATCATGAAGAGCAAGGCAAAGGATGTGGAGAAGGAGTTCACCGCCAACCTGCAGGAGAAGATGAAAGGCGTGGCCTGATTCGGCAGACCCCTGCATCGCCCGTCCGGGGCTTCGGCCGGCGGACGCCTGAGATGCGGGGAGGTGTTCGTTTACTGAGCCTGCACCGTTTTCAGTGACGGTGCAGGCTTTCTTATTTCTGCGTCACGTTTTGTAGCGGATTCATTCTTGATGCCGATGATTACTTGCCCGGCGTGAGCCGATAAGGAATTAAGAAGGCTCTTCACTCCTGTTGAAGCCCCCAGTTGAATGGTCATGATCGATAATGGATATGGGCTGGTGATGATGGTGGACGCTTTACTGATGCGCTCGCTGATGAGGCGGGCAAGGACCTTCGCCTGAGATGGTGCAAGTTTCTTCACTCCGAGATTTTCTATAATAAGTAACTTAGGCCTGGCGATTCCAATGAGCCGCACAGCAGAAAACTCTCCTGCTTCACCCTCAACGAATTCCTCGTCAAGCATACCAGCGTTGATCGTCATAACGCTCACACCATCTCTCTCGGCCTTCATTCCGAGCGCGTGAGCTAATGCGTTCGCGTCCGAATCGACACTACCGGAGATGACCAGTGTCTCTCGCCTGTGCAGGAAATTAAGGCTCAGAACTTCCCGTATGTTGATCTTCGTCTTGGCCACGTGTCTCTCCTCCGCGCTGCATGCGACCCACATCTGTCGCGCAGGTATTGCGCTCCCTGTCCCGTGACATTACTATAGTCCTTGGCCAAGACGAGAATCAATCGGTCATTGAGCTATTTTTGTTAGTAACAAGGAGTTAAGACGTGAGATCACCGCCAGCCGAGGTAAAGAGGCGGTGCCCAGGAATGTGTACCCGAGGACTGGAGAAAAGAGACTCCTTTCCCTTTGGAAAGGCAGCTATCGCGCCACAGACTTCTGAGTACCTCCTAGTTGGTGATTATTGAGCGCCAGCGATATAAGCTTGCGCCTGCCATTTACGTTCAATTTCTTAAATATGCGATTGAGATGAGCCTTTATAGTATGCCTGCTGAGCGCGAGAGCATCCGCAATCTCGTTATTACTGTACCCCTGGCACACATAGTCTATGATCTCCCGTTCTCTGAGCGTTATGCTTCCGATTCGCCCGCTCTTGCTTAAAGTTCCGGACTCGTGCAAGAAAGCCACTACCGTGCTGTTATCAACCCATATCTGTCCCTGACTCACGACGGTGAGAGCTTTCTTAAAGAGTTCAAGCTCTGTGCGTGGCGACAGGACTCCATGTATCTTGTAGGAAAGTAATGCAGCTATAATGCGTTCCTTCTCCAAGCCGGTATCGATAAGAAAAACCTTTGCATCAGGGAATTGAGAAAGGAATTGCTGATCCAGTGTCTGTATGTCGACCATGACCGTGTCCGGTTTGAAATTAGTGGATCGGGAATTACTGCTTGTGATCACACTCTCATAGCCGTTCCTGACCAGAAGCTGTGAGATCGCTTCCGCTATCAGGTGATTCCCCAAGTGAATAAGAATCTTCATAGCTCCTCCCTGTAAACCATGTTTACTAAGCTTATCGGCTTATAGCCATGCAAACTTAAGCATTAACAATGGAGGGGTCATGGGACACGAAAAGAGCAGGGATGGGTAATAATGATGTAAGGAAAAGGCCGCGTCGTCAGGGACTACGCGGCCATGAAGATGTCAGATTAGATACTGCCTCTCGGCTCTTGACTCTAAGCGGTGACCCGTGACCCCGCCCTTAATCACCACTTGCCGGTCTTGAGATACTCATCCATCGCGGCTGCAGCTTTTTTTCCAGCGCCCATTGCGAGGATAACCGTCGCAGCACCTGTTACAATATCTCCGCCCGCAAAAACACCCTTTCTTGTCGTTTTGCCTGTTTCCGGATCAGCCTCGATGTATCCGGGCTTGCGCAATTTAAGTCCCGGGGCATCCTGTGTTAGGATCGGATTTGGACCCTGACCGATAGCAACAACTACGACATCAACATCGATGATGTGCTCGGACCCTTTCTTCTCAACGGGTCTCCTTCTGCCGGAAGCATCAGCCTCGCCAAGCTCCATTGTTACGCATTCAATGCCTTTAACCCAGTTTCTCTCATCACCAACGATCCTCACTGGGTTTGTAAGTAACCTGAAATCGATGCCTTCCTCCTCGGCATGGTGGGCCTCCTCCGCACGAGCCGGCATTTCAGCCCGGGACCGGCGATAAATGAGATACACATGCTCGGCGCCCAAACGCCGGGCAACTCTCGCCGAATCCATCGCGACATTTCCACCACCGATTACTGCAACTCTGCTGCCGACGCGTACCGGGGTATCGTACTCAGGGAAAAGGTATGCTTTCATCAGATTTGCCCGCGTCAAAAACTCATTGGCCGAATAGACCCCGTTCAAATTCTCGCCCGGAATGTTCAGAAAATACGGCAGACCCGCTCCTGTGCCGACGTAGATTGCGTCGAATCCGTGCTCAAAAAGCTGATCCAGCGTCATAGTCTGGCCGATGATTGTATCGACTTTAACCTTTGCACCCAGTTTTGACACGTAGTCTACCTCGCGTTGCACAATGCTCTTCGGCAGACGAAACTCCGGAATACCATACACCAGCACCCCGCCAGCCTTATGAAGTGCCTCAAAAATAGTCACGTCGTGCCCCTTCTTTGCCAGTTCACCGGCCACGGTCAAGCCTCCGGGACCCGCACCCACAACAGCCACCTTCTTCCCCGTGGGAGGCGCTATTTCAGGGGCGCGCACGTCGCCGAGACTCAATTCGTAGTCCGCCGCAAACCTTTCCAACCGCCCTATGGCAACGGACTGCCCCTTTTTGCCCAGCACGCATTTCGACTCACACTGTGATTCCTGCGGACAAACCCTGCCGCAAACTGCCGGCAGGCTATTGGTATTTTTTATTTCACGGATGGCGCCTATGAAATCACCCTCTTTTATCTTCTTGATGAACGCCGGGATCACAACACCTACCGGGCAACCCTCTACGCAGGGCATATTCTTGCACCCCAGGCACCGCGAGGCTTCCCTCAAGGCATTCTCGCGAGTGTAGCCGAGAGCCACCTCGTTGAAGTTTTGCACTCTTATCCTCGGATCCTGTTCCGGCATCTTCTCGCGGACTTTGGACTTCTTCAGTTTTGCAGCGGCAGCCTCCAACTTGCACTTATGATCCCAGGCTGCGCGGCGCTCCTCCCGCGTATACATCTGCTGCCTCAGCATCAACTCTTTGAAGTCCACCTGGTGTCCGTCAAATTCCGGGCCGTCCACGCACACGAACTTGGTTTCGCCGCCGATAGTTGCCCGGCAGCATCCGCACATGCCCGTACCGTCGACCATGATCGTGTTGAGGCTTACCACCGTCTTTATGGTATGCGGTCTCGTCACCTCTGCCACAGCCCTCATCATAATGACCGGCCCGATTCCTATGACCAGATCTATCTGCGTCTTTTCCTGTATCAGGCGCTTCAGTTCATCAGTTACAAACCCGTGGTGGCCGTACGTACCATCGTCCGTGGTGACGAGCAGGGTCTCGCTGATTGCCTTCATTTCCTCTTCAAGGATCAGCATCTCTTTTGTCCGTGCACCAATGATCGAGATGACACGATTGCCTATCTGGTGCAAAGCCTTGGCTATCGGGTAGACAGGGGCCACGCCGACACCGCCTCCCACGCAGACAACGGTGCCGAATTTTTCGATGTGGCTCGGCCTGCCTAGAGGACCCACCACATCGAGGATACGTTCGCCCTGTTCCAGTTTTGCCATTCTCTGCGTCGATGCGCCTACGGCCTGAAAGATGGTTGTTATCAACCCCCGCTCGCGATCGAAATCGGCAACAGTCAGCGGAATTCGCTCGGCCCTGTCATCGGCCCGCAACACCACGAACTGCCCGGGTTTCACCCGCGCTGCAATGTCCGGCACGTAAAGCTTAAACAGGGTTATCGAGGGGGCTAATTCACGCTTCTCAACTATTTCATTCAGCTGCAATCCTTTTTCTTCTTCCGTGGGCTGCTTGACTTTACTCGCGGTCGCCATGCTGTCTCCTTTTTTGTAAGAATGCTGAACACAGTTTCAACAGTGAGTTCACCTGCGTTGCTCTTTAATGGGAAGCTTGACTGTAAAAACTGTGCCTTTGTCGGGCTTGCTCTCTACTTCAATACGGCCGAAATGGGATTCGACAATCTTTTTGACTATTGAAAGGCCCAATCCCGTACCTGTAGTGTACCTCGTTTCCGGTCCCGACACCCTGTAGAACTCTTCAAATATGTGGGGCAGGTGCTCTGCGGCTATGCCGATACCGGTATCTGCCACGCTGATGTTGAGCGCGTGATTGCTCTTTTTCGCACTGACCATTACCCTGCCGCGTTTGATATTATACTTGACGGCGTTTGATATGAGGTTGGTGAGCAATTGCTCCATCTCGCACCTGTCCCCCTCTATCAAGGGGAGAGGCTCCGCCACATCTACCTGGAATTCAATTCCCTTTGGCTCGCCCTGCCCCTTCAAGAGCTCAACAGTATTGGTGATGATGCTTGCGAGGTCAAGCAGTTCTTTTCTTCTCACCGTTTTCTTTGCTTCCAGTCGACTGAATTCCAGGAGATCGTTAACCATGTCGAGGAGCGCATGAGCACGCTGCTTAGCCCGCTCCAGCATCTGCCGAGTTGCCTGCGGATCAGTGCCCGCGAGACCCTGCAGGTATGCGGCCAGATACCCTTCGATCGCTGCCAACGGTGCACGCAATTCATGAGTGACCATAGTAACAAACTGCGTCTTCACCTGATTGATTTCCGAGAGCACCGTAATGTCGCGCAGCACGCTTACCACGCCGAGCCCCTGCCCATCATTGTCTCTGACCGCTGAAACGTTCACCATCAGCGTGCGTGGCTCGGGCACATTAAGTTCAATCTCTTCTGATACAGCCGTATACTGTGATGCGTCAGGAGTGAATGCTTTGTCAATCAGCTCCATAAGTTCTTTTTGCGGGACCACCTCATGTATATCTTTCCCGGATTCAAGCTTCTCGTGCAGGTTGAGCATCCTTGTGGCAGCAGGGTTCCACAGCACTATCTGCCGTTCGTTGTTGGTCACCAGAATGCCGTCTGCCATGGAGTCGACAATCGCGCGAAGTTTTGTTTCCTCCTTTGCAACCTCGAGGAGTTTCTGATCCCGTTCCTCCATGAGCCGCTGCGCCTGTATGCGCAAGCGGCGTTTCTCCAGACCCCGGTTCACAACGGCCATCAGGTGATCAGGCGTAAACGGCTTCGGAACGTAATCGTACGCGCCGTGTTTCATAGCCTCCACAGCCGTTTCGATAGTCGCAAACCCTGTGATCACGATCATGATTACCTCGGGGTCGAATCGGGTTACTTCGTCCATCAGCTCCAGGCCGCCCATGACCGGCATCATGAGGTCAACAAGCAGAAGATCGTAAGCTTTGCCGGAGCGCACCAGATCCCAACCCTCCTTACCGTTTCCGGCGACATCTACAGAAAAACCTTCGGCAGACAAAATTCTCCGGCAACCTTCCCGGATTCCCCGTTCGTCGTCCACCACAAGTATATTGGCTGCTTCACTCATAACGTCCCTGAAGTCTCCAGCCTATTCAGACTCCTTCTTTGCCCTCTCCAGCAAAGCAGTGACTCTCTTGATCAGTTCGTCGGGCAATAGCGGCTTGGCCGCATAATCATCGGTCTTCATCCAGTAGCCATCCATCTCCTGGGAAAAATCAAATCCAGTCTCTGATGCAACCGCTGTCAGCATCAAAATCGGAATATTCCTGTAGAGCGGATCAGCTTTAACCGCCTTAGCGAAAATGAAACCACTGTCATGTTTCTCCATCATAAGGTCGAGTACAATGAGGTCAGGTTTCTCGAACCTCACCTTGTCCATCGCCTCCCGACCGGAGAAGGCAGAAGACACCTCAAAACCCTGATTTTCGAGCACGGCCTTATTCAGGTCTATGAAATCAACATCGTCATCTACCAGTAGAATCTTGGTTTTGTTCACCATAGTCTCTTCTCCCTGAAGTTGTGTTTTGAACGCCCATATTACTTGTACCTACGTCTTCAGTTCTCTGCTCCTCCCCTGTCGAGGTGGGCAGAGAAATAATGAAGGTGCTTCCCTTCCCCAGCTCTGTTTCAACATCGATCTTCCCATTGTGCCGCTCTATAATACCGTAAGAAATAGCAAGTCCCAATCCAGTTCCCTTCTCCTTTGTCGTAAAAAAAGGAGAAAAAATATTCTTCCTGACTTCCGGAGGAATGCCCGGTCCTGTATCCCGTATCTTGACTCTTATCTGTTTCCTTTCGGTGCCAGTGGTTATCGAGAGCCTTCCGTTGCCCTCCATGGCCTGCGCCGCGTTGAGAATAATATTGAGAAAAACCTGTTTCAGCTGGGTCTCATCAGCCACTATCGTGGGCAAATCCTGTAAAAGCGATTTCTTGATCTTGATGTTCTGGAACAGAGACTGATTTACCACCAAGCCCAGTACGTCGTCCAGGAGATCGTTGAGATTGACAGGACCAGGCCTGAGCTTCCTCTCTCTCGCGAAGCTGAGCAGCCCCTGTACTATCTCCTTGGCGCGGTTCCCTTCACTCACTATCAGTTCCACGTCCTCCCGCCGCGGATCGTCCTTGTCCATGCTCTTCAAGAGAAGGTGCGCATAAATTGTTATGGTACCCAGCGGATTATTAATCTCGTGCGCAACGCCTGCGGCCAATTGTCCCAATGAGGCCAGCTTTTCTGTTCTGATGAGTTGAGTTTGCGCCTGCTCCAGTTCCTGATGCGACAGTTGCAACTCCCGGTGTGATTTTTCAAGCTGCTGGTAAATCCTCTTACTCTGCTCGAGGAGATACGGCATGCACATGTCGGCTTCTGCTATCCCCTGCGCCACGGCTATGGCCTTGTCACGGCACGTAGGATAACCGCAGGCCCGGCAGTCCAGGTTATGGTTGGGTGGAAGTTTGTCTATTTTCTTGAGAATGGTCCGTATCTGCTCTTCTGTCGGCGTTGGTAGCTGCTCCTCCATGTTGAGGAACGTGCGATGCAGATCAATGTCTGCGAATTGATCAAGCTCAATCATGATCTTCGGAACGTTTGTCTTTCCCAATTCGCTTTCCGCATACCGAGCGATTATCTGTCGGCGCCCCAGGAGGAAGAGTTCGCGCTCTACGAAAGGGCCATCTATACAGCCCTCGCAGTAGACGACGTCCAGGAACTTGGCCTTGATGTGACCGGTGGCCAGTTGGCCCAGCGCGCCCACGGCCCGCTTAGGCCCACCAGTCACGCTGACATCATCCATCATGACATCGAAAGTGCTGCCCATAGACCGGTAGAATCCGCCAACCATCGGCACGACCCGGCCAAGATACGGCCTCGGACCATCGAAATCGCACTCCTCCATCTTTCGGCGACTGCCACGAGTCTCCTCGATCAGCTCGTTCACTTCCCTGATGGTAATCACCTCGTCGATCGCACCCGCCACCTCAGGCGAACGCACCTCTCTCATCTGGGCAAAGCAGGAGGTAACGTAAACTACCTTCCATGCAGGCCTTATGCGGCGAGCCACCCTTCCCGCTGCAATCATCGGAGAGACGATCGGCGCCAGGCTCGGTATAAGGTGCGTAAAGTACTTCTGTACGTAGAAGACAATAACAGGGCAAAAGGTTGATATGAGGGGTTTATATACCTCTTCGTATTCAGGATGCTCCCGCAAGAGCCCATCAAGTGTGAGCTGCTTGAGATACGCGCGACTCACGAGGTCCGCGCCAAAAGCTCCTTCCCACACTTCGGTAAAGCCCACATTTTTGAGTATCGTGACAAGCTGCCTGGGCGACGCCCCCTCGAAAACAGCAGGAAATGAGGGGTCCAGAATGGCAACAGTTTTCCTCTTATCGGCGAGAAACTCTCTCACCTTGTCACATCCGCTGTAATAATAGAGCGCCTGTTGCGGGCAGGCTTTCAGACAGCTTCCACAGAAAACACAGCGCTCAGGAAGAACCCTGAGCGTTTCCTTCTCCAGCTTGATAGCCTTGGCGGGACATATCTGGATGCAAAAGAAACAGCGGCGACACTTCTTATGACTGATTTCTATGGTAGGGACATGCTCTCTTCGACGCGGTATCAAATGAGACTTTTCTGTAAGCACCTGCGCCATTCTGTGTCGGTTTACTCCCTAGTTTATCTTACAGTAACCAAAATTCGAAAGTCAACGAATCGCAGGTACTTCTAACCTATGTGAGGAACCGGCCATTACTACATTGAGACCTCCCACAGCGAACAGCCAGCAACAGTGGAATTCCCATAGCGTAGCGTAAGCGGCAATCCTGATGGAATGGAACTGCAGAAAAAAAGCAGGGCAGCAAGAATCAGCGCGCTCGCCCCAAGGCAATCGGCGCTACGCCCCCAGCATTGCGGCGACCGCCTTCCCGTAATCCTGGCACGTGTGCATATCATGCTCGTGTTCAGTCAGCCCCCCTTGGAGATCGAACGGGCCGAGATTCGTCATCCTCATCCTAAACTGCGATTCCATCGTCTGAAAAATGCTTTTCGCAGGGCCGATGCCCTCGCCACTCGATGGATGAGCCCGCGAACTGAAGGCACCGCCGATCTTTCCTTCCAGGCTCGCCTTGCCGGCTATACCGAGAAACTTTACGAAACTCTCTGGCATGTCCAGAAAGTAGGTAGGACATCCGAAAATATAAGCGTCATAGCCCAACAGGTCTTTTTCGCTCTTGATGTCTGAGACCTTTTTCAGGTCCGCCGCGTGACCGCCAATCCTCACGCCTTCGGCAATATACTGCGCCATTGTTTCAGTGGTACCGGTTTTGCTGAGATACGCAATCAGAACTCTTTTCATCTCGATCCCCCTTTCTTTGGTTCTTGCCTGTTCGTCGGAGGTGTCCACTAAATCCGTTCATTAAGATAAGAACTCATTAGCTTGGCTGCAAGGGAGCGTCTTGTGTCAATGTGTTTTTGGAGGGATAGGTCCGAAGTACTGGTAGAGATAACATTGGATCGTGCCGTTATACAACTTCCTCTTCCTGTCAGCCTGCCTGCCGAAAAACTTTTCAAAGTGGGGGTACGCTGAGAGGACAAACATGGACCAGCCATCCAGGCGCGTGAACATATGGCCTAGATTCTTACAGAGCTTTTCAACCTGCGTCGTCTCCCCTGTTCTTTCTCCGTACGGCGGGTTGCAGACGATGCATCCGAATTTCTCGCGGGACGTGAACTTCTCCATTGCAACCTCTCGGAAGGTTATACAGTCGCTCACACCCGCATCCCTCGCATTCTTTCGTGCGGTCCCCAGCACTGCTGGATCAACATCTGAAGCAAGTATGGCGAGAGGATCACGCGAAGACACTCTGCGCGCTTCATCTCTTACATCTGCCCAGACCTTCTCCGGCAGGTGCGGCCATCTTTCAGCAGCAAACTGCCTGTTGAGGCCGGGAGCCATGTTCCTGCCGATCAGCGCCGCTTCTACTGCTATTGTACCTGAACCGCAAAACAGATCTGCCAGAATCCTCGACGGCTTCCACCTGGAGAGCAGAACCAGGCCGGCAGCAAGCGTTTCTTTGATGGGAGCTTCTCCGGCCGCCTTCCGGTAACCTCTCTTGTGAAGCCCTGCTCCGCTGGTGTCCACAGTTAACGTTACGTGGTCCTTGAGCAACGCGACTTCAATCTTGTATGTCGGCCCGCTTTCATCGAACCAACTGCGACGGTGTTTTCTTTTCATCGCTTCGACCACGGCTTTCTTCACAATCGACTGGCAATCGGGCACGCTGAAGAGGGTTGACCTGACCGATTTACCGACCACATGCATGCGGCCGTTTTCAGGAATCAGTTCCTCCCACGGGATTGCAAGGGTGCGGTCAAAAAGCTGGCCGAAATCTGTAGCAGCAAACTCGGCCATCCTGATCAGCACCCTGTCCGCAGTCCTGAGCCAGATATTGCACCGTGCGATGGCATGGGCATCTCCCTGAAACGAGACCTTTCCGTTCTCCACCTTGAGGCCGGTGTAACCCAGGAGCTTGAGTTCATCTGCCACCACAGACTCGAGACCAAAGGTAGATGTTGCGACCAAGTTGTACGTTGTCACGGTCACGCTACAGAAGACGCAATAATGCGAACGCCTGCCGGCAGGCATCCGCCTCTTGCCGTTGCATGCTAATTGCCGGCGAGCCCGGGTGCCCAGAGGTAATAGAATCCGGGGCCCAGTGCAGGGACAATTTCCGCAAGATTTAAATCGATAAGAGACGGGCTCTGTCCATTGAACAAGGTAGTTGAGGTATTATAGTATGTGTCGTTGGCGTACTTAGTGCGACGATAGACCACTACCCTGGCATCCTTCGAAAGCCCTGACATATCTTTCGCCTCGGCTATGGCATCGCTCATATAGCCGACGCGATCTACAAGCTTCAGCCGCAACGCCTCTTCTGCCGAATAAATACGGGCGGTGGAAACAGAAGAAAGCAACGTCTGGTCCATCATGCGGTGTTTAGCAACAAGATCAAGGAACCTCTTCGCCATCCTATCGATGAGTTCCTGAAAAATCTTCTGCTCCTCGGGAGTGGAGGGGCGAAAAGGCGAGCCTATGTCCTTTTCTTTGCCCGACTTATTCACCTCAACCGCCACCCCAAGCTTATCCATAAGACCCATCACTTTGGGATTAACAAAAATTACCCCCACCGACCCGGTAATAGTAGTAGGATGTGCAACGATCCTGTCTGCAGGCAAGGAAATGTAATAACCTCCAGATGTCGCCACATCCATAAGTCCCGCCACAATCTTTGCCTTCGTCCGTTCTTTGAACGCCATGATCTCGTGATAGAGGATATCGCTTGCTGTAATAGAACCACCGGGTGAATTGACCTCCAGGAGCACGGCTTTGATCTCATCATCCTTCTCTGCCTTCCGAAGCTGCGCCACGACCTCCTGAACAGTACCGGGCCGCTCACCAAGAAGACTCTTGCCAGGAGCATCCGATAAGAATCCTCTCACAGGGATAATGAGCACCTTTCCCCTTTCCTTGCCTTCGAGGGTATATTCTTTGAGGGGTTCCTTCGAATCCGGCCCTATGGTGACCTTCAGCCCTCCGCACCCCGAGGCCACAAATCCAGTTGCTATAACCAACGAGACCAGGATAAGACACGGCTTTTTCATGCCAACAACTCCTTCAAAAATCCGTAGTAAAAATCGCCCTAATTCTACTCTCGAATCTGCGCGAGTGCAAGAACGCAAAGCCCCTGCCGTCGCCGTTGGCGAGGTCACCAGGTCCATTGGCCTGATAAGTATGACTCCTGCGGAGAAAGGAAAGATTTCTTCAGGAAACGCCGGCCGACCTGTTGAGGCAGGGTTGACCTCGCACGGCGGCGTTTCCTTTTTTTGACGAAACTCTATTTCTTCTGGTGATATTTAAAGGAGAGGTTCAGTCTCACCCGGTAACCCGTTACCTTACCGTTTTCTACAGTTACGTCGAGCTTGATTACTTCGGCAACCCTCAAGTCTTCGAGGGTCTTGGACGCTGTTTCGACTGCATTCTTTGCAGCCTCTTCCCACGAGGTTTTACTTGTGCCTACTAATTCGATGATGTTATACACGCTGCCTTCCATGAGGACCTCCCCTTTCGAGATGTAGTTTGTTTATGCAATCTACGGCTAAGGAAATAATAGCTCAGCAAATTAACTTGTCAACTAAATTCAATTCACGACGCTGCCGGGTCCCTTGTACGCTCATTCGGGTGCGCGGGTCCATGTGGAGTCCGGGTCGAATGCTTGCATCGAGCGGGCTACGCTTCTGGTGTTCTTCCCAAGGTCCTTCTGGTAAACCACGCCATCCTGATTGACAATGAATGTCATAACGCCAGAAGCGCGATAATGTGCGGGATAGGCTATCAGTGCGAAACCGCCGATCATCTTTCCCTGCACCACGTAATCGTGAGCGCCGCCGGGTGCGTTCTTGCCCTGGGCCTTGATAATCCTGTAAAGATACCCATGATACGGCGCAGGCTTCCCACCCAGGGGTTTTTCGCCGTAGCCCTCTTCGCGTGCAGCCGCAAAGAGAGGCCCGATGGGGCTTTGCTCTTGACCTTCTGCAGTCTCCCAATAGAGGCCATCCTCCGTGCCGGGCTCACTCACGAAGCGTTGCGCATATTCAAGAAGTCCCTCTCCCTGGTGAGCCCTCCTCGACGCGTATTCCTTCTGTGCGTCGACGTAAGCAAGGCACACCTGGATCGCACTCAATTCATTTCTGCCGATTCTGCGTGCCACTATCTCCTCTCTACCTGCCTTTATGTCGAACCTCCAGCCGTTCCCGGCCTTGACTATTGGAAAGGGTAGAGGCCACTCCTCTTCTCCCACGTGAAGCACGAACGTGCCCGGTGTTTCTTCTTCGAGTCTGCTTTTCTGTTCATAACGCGTGATGAACCACTCGCGGCCTTTCCTGTCTTCTACCGGATCGCCCGAGAGGACTATGTGCCTGCTCCCAGGACCAAATATCGCCAGCAGTGATTTCGTGTCAGCCTCCTTGACCGCTTTGATCAGTGCGTTGACTGCATCCTGCGGGGAGGAAAAAATCTTCTGAGTGGAAATTTTCGCGTAGGCGTCGCCGCACGTGAGGAGACTACCAAGAAGCAGCAGAATCATGAGAAGCTCTATCTTTCCGCGAGAATTTTTTTCTTTTCTATTTTCAGATCCCAGCATCACTATCCCTCCATAAGGAGTTTCATATGCAAAACTCAGTGCCCGCCGTGCGGGCCGCCGCTGCCACCTGCGGGTCGAGCGCCACCACCCGTGGCGCTTCCATGAGGAGCGCCCTGGGGCGCGCCGCCACCCGGACCTCCACCACGAGGTGGGCTTTGTGGAGCGCCCCCCGTGGTAATTCCGCCGTGCGGGCCGCCGCTGCCACCTGCGGGCTGCGGCGCTCCTGCCGGAGGCGTGCTGCCGAGGCTTTCGCGGCCCCTGTTACTGAACTGCCGTATCTCAGCTTTCGAACCGGGCCCACCAAACGGCATGGGTCCTTGTGTTCCCTGTGTAGCACGAGTGGTACTTGCCAACGGCCGCGGAGGCTCAGTCCGCACAGCAGGCGGAGCTGGTGCCGGTTGCGCCGGTTGCGCAGGCGCAGGCCGCGCCACCTCTGGCTTAGCCGCAGGGGGCCGCGCAACACGCGGTTCCTGGGCAGGAGGAGTCTGAACTCTCGGCGGCTCAGGCTTGGCAACAGGGGATGGTGTGACTCGCGGCTGCTGCGCTTGAGGAGCTGGTGCCCCGTGCGGTGGCTCGAGCCTGGCCTGAGGAGCGGCTGATCCACGGGGTTGCTCAAAGCCTCTGTAGTCGCGTCGAGTATCGGCTCCCGGGCGAGGTCCTCGACCATACTTCTCAGCGACGGCCGGAGTCCGGTAGGCCACTCCTTGTCTGTGCACAGGGTCATGTTTCCACGTGCCCCTATCCCTGCCTTCGACCGTCGCGCGGGTTACATACCTGTTTATGTCGATATGGTTATTGATGCGTATGTTCTGTTCAGCGTTGATGATGACGTTATGACGATGCCAGTCAAAGCCGCCCCATGCATAGCCCCACGCCACGCCAATCCGGATTCCGAGACCGAAGCCGAAGACACCTCTGATGACCACTCCCCGGGGGTGATAGTAATAAGGTCGGTACGCGGGCCACCACCACGGGCCGTAAACTACCATTGGGTCATATACCGGCACGTAGATGATCTGCGGGACTACCGGTTGGATGACGATCTGCTGCGTCTGCGGATCGACAAAGACTGTTTGCTCACTCGTGTTCGCGAGATACCCTTGAGCCCAGGCCCGCTGCCTGAGTTGCTGGACCGTTGCCATCACCTGCTCTTCCTGAGCCAGAAAGGCATCTCCCAGCTGCTGCGTCCAGTCGAGTCTATCGTTCATCATCTGCAAGACCGAGGGGAAATTGACGAGCGATTTGACACTCGGGTCCCACGGCTGTTCTTCCAGGGCCCATGCAAGCTGGTCCCCAGTCAGTCGCGCGTTAAGTTGAACCCACCGTGCCGCCTGGACAACCTCAGCCGGGTATGTAGCTGCCATCAACACCTGCGCCAGAAGCTCATCCGGATAGAGCGCGATGGGGGCGAGCATCTGATCCAGCTGTTCCTGGCTGAAGGGTTGCGGCACCGCGTAGGGTCCAGGAGCCGACTGATTGTAAACGCTAGCCGGCGCCTGAGACAGCTGCTGTGCAGGCGCTGCCACGATGCTGGCGGTTACCATGATAATCGCTGTCATCACCGTCAAACATCGATACATCAACTCCTCCCGGCACACTCTCGAAATTAATCGCGGGTGAGAGAATTTCATGTTCCACCTCTTAGTAGTTTGCCTCATATCTCCACCTTGTGCATACTCAATGCCAAGCCGCATACTAGAGGAAATATGTTTCATTGTAAGAGCTTACCGTTTATGGGGCCTGAGCCTTCACGGGTAATTCGACAAGTTTGTCGACAGCAAGCGGAACGGCCAGACATATTTGTACACGAATGTTTGCCGTATAGCCCTCTTCGAATTATCATCGGTCCGGAATAATCTCACCTATCTGTCCCGCATCGTGCTCGGAAAAAAAGAGGCGTCCATCGGGAATCGCCAGCATCGCCCTCAGTCCGCTGCCAGGTGTGGGCACCGGGTATTCGGCCAAGAGCTGACCCGTCACTGCCATGCGGGCGACCACATTGACGCCATTCTCGGTGATCCAGAACTCACCGCCTGAGGCGAAGGCGATACTGCGGGGGCTGGCATTCGGTCGCGGTAGGGGAAAAGCACCACTATTGCCTTTCAGATCCATTCGACCGATCGCATTGCCGACGCTCTCGACAAACCAGAGATGGTTGTCCGGCCCGAGTATTATGGCCCGAGGCCCACTGCGAGGACTCGGAGCAGGGTACTCGGTGACTACTCCGTCCATGGTGATCTTGCCTATGCGGTTCCCGTCTGCTTCGCTGAACCACACGTCTCCGCCTGCCGCGACAAGTGCAAGCGGCTTGCTTCCGGGAGTGATGCCTCTGGCATATTCGGTTATAATGCCGTCCGGTGTGATTTTTCCAATCTGCGCTGCGTCTGCTTCTGAAAACCAGATATTGCCGTCGGGCCCGAGTATGATCCCGTCGGGTCCTGCATGCGGAGTAGGTAACGGGAACTCGGTTATGATCCCGGAAGGTGTGATTCTACCGATCTTGTGACCCGAGTGTTCTGTAAACCAGAGATTACCGTCCGCACCGGCAATAATGCCGACCGGTTCGCTCTCGGGCGTAGGAATAATAAATTCGGCAAACGTTCCGTCATCCGGAGAAAGCCGGGCAATCCTGGAGGCACCGTTTTCGCAGAACCAGAGATTCCCGACCGGTCCGAGTGCAATGATGTAAGGTCTGCTGCCCGGCGTTGGTATGCGATGTTCCTGAATACGTGGTTCTTTCACGCCAGAACACCCAGCTGGATTAGCATACCGAGTTCATCCCTGCTCACCCATTCTTCAGCAATCTTTCCCTCTTCAAATCGAAAGATTGCGATAGCCTGCCAGGCGACCTCCTTACCGGCCACCGCGTGACGGCCGATGCGGCTGGCCCACTCGCCACGATTAACAGCCTTGTGGCTCAGCCTGCATGCCACACGATCATCTTCTTCTATCAGATCGTGGATTGTTGTCGAGAATCCGCTGTACACGTCGAGAATACGGGCAAGGACTTGCCTGAACGCTTCAATCCCCTTGATAGGTTCTGCCATTTCAGGCCGATGGATGATGCAATCAGCGGCAAACAGATCACCAAGAAGTTCGATCTTTCTCTTGTCAAGCACTTCTTCAAAATAGCGCCGGACAATCGCTTTCTGATGCGAGATGGACATTTACCCTCCTGTCGAATCTGTGCGTGCTTGCCTTTCTCTCATTTTCCACACAGGCCTCGCTGTGAAGAGGCTCCGCTTCGACCTCAAACATAGGCTTAATCGGCACGCTGTGTCAAGATGCATTCGGGAACCGCCGAACTATTGAAGCAATTCTATTCTTCGGGTTTTGCTTGACGCGTCAGACGAGGCAATCTATTATCTAACAACATCTCTACAGCCCGTTGAAATATAAAAGCATGGAGGAGAAAGATGAAATCCAGGAGATTGTTTTCAGGCATCTGTCTCGTAGTTGCCTTCCTCATGGTGCTGTCCACCCTCGCCTTGACAGCAGAGCCAAAGAAAGCGACCAAGACAGGTGTACTCAAAATAGGATCGTCAATGCCCCTCAGCGGACCCATGTCCCCGTGGGGGATTCCGGAGTCGGAAGTAACGGCCATTTATGCTGACCTCTTAAATAAAGACGGAGGCCTTACCGCAGGCGACACAACGTACAGACTAGAATTTATTGTGTCGGATGATAAAGCCTCTCCGGACGGCATAAGGACATCGGCCGACAGGCTCATCAACACGGAAAAGGTGAATGCGGTAATAGGAGGATGGATGCCCGCGCTGGCCACCATCATGGGGCGGGACGGCACCGCAGCCAATATACCCGTGCTGCACATGGTGCGCGAAGCCAAAGGTATTGAGGTGGTTTCACCAAAATACCCCATCATGTTCGACGTAGGCTGGGCACAGATTGAGGGCATCAAGGTCTATATTCCCAAGCTGAAAGCCGCCGCACTGCCGAACGTAAAAACATATGCGCTTATATGTAAAGATGACACGCTTGGTCGCACCATGGCAGAGCAGATAAAAGGCCTGAAGCAGGAGTGGCAGGCCAAGTATGGTTTGGAGATGGTCTACGATGATGTCTTCCCTATAACAGCTCAAGACATGACCCCATGGCTCTCGAAGATTGCTGCCTTAGCGAAAAAAGCAGATCTCATTTTTGCAGCGTCGGCCACTGTCCCGAACCTCGCCATGATCGCCAAGCAGTCCTATGAGATGGGACTCAAGGTCCCCATCGTGACGGTACCGAACCTGACTGACGTGGGAGAATTCATCAAGATAGCCGGATACGAAGGATCGCAGTATGCGTACACGTCGGGATGCGCCCCCTGGGATTCACCGAAAACATCTCCCAAGTTCAAGGATATGGCTAATCGCATCCGCAAAGCATGGAAGGATAAGCACGGTACAGACCTCACGTTTGGTGATTCATTTGCGTGGTGCGCCAACCACCTGGCGGCGTACGTCAGTGCAGTCACGCTCGCGCATAGCGTAAAGACCGAGGACATCGTCCGGACGCTGGAGTCCAAACCCATAGAGCATTTTTACGGGACGAGCGTGGCCAGCGGAGAGAAAACCTACGGCATAAAGCGGATGCTCACGTATGATGCTTCAATAGCAAAAATAACCGGGCGCGAACAGAAACCGGTAGTGACGTTCCCCACGGCCGTGCCGTAAAATAGATGGCGTAGTCCTCTGCTGGCTTGACGCCGCCCGTGGGATTTATCTAGCGAACACGGCTCGCGAGAGAGGGAGGCTCCACGTGGCTTTGCCACTGGAGGGGGCGACGCGAGCGCCCCAGGAATAGATTTCTACCCCAAGTATAGGGTGACTACTCTACTGCCATCCTGTGTTGCAGCTTTGCAGCGTGCCGCCGGATGAAAACCTTTGTCACCTCTGCGGCCACGGACGCCATCATCATAAACGGGAGCATAACGACCCAGTCCGTCAGATCCAGGAAAGTCGTGCCGAAGAAGGGCCTCAGGAACGGGACATAGACTGCGAGCAGGACCAGCATGCTTGAGCCGCCCACAGCCCAGAGCATCCACCGGTTCGTAAAAAGACCGATCGAAAATATTCCGTGGTGCTCGGAGCGCGCCGTAAAGGCCCTTAATAGTTCGGACATACAGAGTGTGGTGAAGGCCACGGTCTGTGCCTTTTCCAGCTCTCCCGGATACCGATTGAGCGCCCAGTAGTAGCTGAGCAACACTGCAGCAGTCATGACAACCGCCTGGACAATCGTGCCTACCTGCATCTCCCAGTTGATGATGGGCTCCTTTACAGGGCGCGGAGGACGCTCCATGATGTCCGTATCTCCCTTTTCAAGCCCCAGCGCGAGCGCCGGTGCACCGTCGGTCACCAGGTTGAGGAGCAGCAACTGAACTGGCCTCAGCGGTATGGGAACGCCAACAAGCATGGCGAGGAAGATGATCAGAATCTCCCCTATGTTGCAGGAGATAAGGTAGTAAACGAACTTGCGGATATTCGAGTAGATGACGCGTCCCTCTTCTATGGCAGAGACAATACTCGCGTAATTATCATCGGTCAGCACCATGTCTGCTGTTTCTTTCGAAACATCGGTGCCGGAGATGCCCATGGCTACGCCTATGTTCGCTCTCTTCAGCGCCGGCGCGTCATTCACGCCGTCCCCGGTCATGGCCACAACGTGTCCTCTCGCCTTGAACGCATCCACGATCTTTGTTTTGTGTTGAGGAGAAACACGGCAGCAGACATCAAGCTTATCCACTTCGGCTGCCAGTTCCGCTTCACTCATCTTATCAAGCTGCGCCCCTGTAAAGATCTTTCCGCCGGGGGTCGAGAATCCTATTTCTCTCGCAATGGCCACCGCGGTGTCTTTATAGTCACCGGTGACCATCACGCTTTTCAGCCCGGCCCGTTTTGCTATCTTTACCGCTTCCTTCACTTCAGGCCTCGCCGGGTCGATTATGCCAAGGAGGCCCACAAACGTGAGTTCGCGCTCCACGGTCTCGCTGCTACAGTCATCGGGCACCTTGTCCAGCGGACGATACGCTACGCCCATTACCCTCAGGGCCTGGCCGGCCATGTCGTGCACAGCTTCGAGTACAGCCTTCTTCTTTTCGTCCGAAATGGGAACTTGAGTATTGTTTTCGAAAACATGATCGCACAGATCGAGTACAACGTCGGGCGCGCCTTTCACAAAGGCCACGATAGGCGGACAAGGGAAACATAATTTGGCCTCCAGTTCCGCCCTCCCGTTAGCCTCGTGGATCGTGGTCATACGCTTACGGTCGGAATCGAAGGGGATCTCCTGCACACGCGGTAATTCCCGCTCTACTTCCTTGCGCCAAAGTCCGGCCTTGGCACCCGCCACAAGCAAGGCCCCTTCCGTCGGATCGCCGACAATACGCCAGTTTGCTTCGCCTTTAGCGCCGTCTGCAGTCTCGAGAAGGGCATCGTTGCAAAGCACTCCGCCGTGAAGCAAGAGAGACGTCTCTGAAGTTCTCATCGGATTAAAGGCATCATCGCCCTGGAAGAACTGCCCGGTAGGATTATAGCCCTCTCCCGTTACTTTGAATCTCTTGCCGCCCACCCAGCCCTGGAGAACGGTCATCTGGTTCTGGGTCAACGTGCCCGTCTTGTCAGAACAGATCACAGTCGCGCAGCCGAGTGTCTCCACGGCAGGCAACTTACGGATCAGCGCGTGGCGCTTGATCATCCTCTGCATGCCGATTGCCAGGCAGATCGTCACCACGGCCGGCAACCCTTCCGGTATGGCGGCAATGGCTAGACTCACGGAGGTCATGAAGAGGTTTACTATATCCTTCTCCTCAGCCTTGAAATAGGCCACAAGACCATTTTTGATGAAGGCCGAAAGGTTTGTATCCCGGAGGATGCCATACACAAAAATAATCCCGCAGATGATAAGGCATGCGGTGCCCAGCCACTTGGCAAGCTGATCGAGCTTGAGTTGCAGCGGTGTCGATTCGCTTTCGTACGATTGGAGCATCTGCGCGATGAGACCGATCTCCGTGTGCATACCCGTGGCAACCACCATCCCCTTCCCCCGTCCGTACGTGACCATGGTGCTCATGAAGGCGGAATTCTTCCGGTCGCCGATAGGGATCTCTTTGTCCAGCACTTCTGAAGCGACTTTATCGACCGGGACTGACTCGCCGGTCAGTGAGGCTTCCTCTATCTTCAGGTTGGCGCTTTCCACCAGACGAAGATCCGCCGGGATGTAGTTGCCCGCCTCAACCAGAACGACGTCGCCGGGAACCAGTTCCCGCGATGGGATGGCTTTCTGGTGTCCATCGCGGATGACCTGTGCATTCGGTGCAGCCATTTTCTTGAGGGCCGCCAGGGACTGCTCGGCTTTTGATTCCTGAACGACTCCCACAATGGCGTTTAGTATCACGATCACCATGATGGCCAGGGCATCTACATATTCCCCGAGAAGGAGAGAGACAACAGCGGCAATGATAAGGATGATCACCAGGAAGTTGTTGAACTGGTCAAGGAGCATGCGCAAAAAGCCGGGCCGCGGACGTTCGTCCAGCTCGTTAGGCCCCAGTTTCTGCATTCTGGCGTCTGCTTCCGCCTGGGTCAAGCCCTCATCAATATGCGTTTCGAGCTCTTTGGCAAGTTCAAAAACCGGCCTGCAATGACATTCCTTAAGGTTCACGACGCCCCCCTGTTACGAATCTTTCTATTCGCCTCAGACTGGCAATCCCTCGAGCTAAGTAGGCGAAGTTATTATAGTGCGGTCCTCAGCTCCCGCCCATCTGAGGGCGAATATTTTAGCACGAAAAGTCAAAAGTCCTCAAGAAACAAAGCGGCAGGACGCGAGCCCCACTGATAGAAGCGCGAGCACTCACCACAAAAGTTTTATGCCGAGAGTGATAGCCAAGAGGCACATAACCCATAAAACTATCGGTCCAGATGCGCCGTGAAATTCAAAGCCGAGCACCTTAAACTCGATAGGGCCGGTCGTGTACTTGAGGAGAAGCACAACGCAGATTGAGGCGATAGCGGCAAGCGGCAATCCGACAGTTGCGGCAAAATGCTCTTTTGCAACTTGCACTATCCATGGGTCTGGTCCCCAGCGGACGCAGGCGTACTAGAAGCACGTCGAGCACAGACAGGTGAAAGGCGACAAAAGAGATGGGCTTTTGACGCCGCTGCCCGCCCCCTAGCTAAGGTACGCGTGTATGGAGCGCGCCGCCTTTCTACCCGCCCCCATCGCGAGAATAACGGTCGCTGCCCCTGTCACTATATCGCCCCCTGCCCAGATGCGGTCCCGTGTCGTCTTTCCTGTTTCCGGATCGGCAACGAGCGTGCCCCTTTTTGTTGTCTGGAGCCCTGCAGTCGTCGAAGGAATGAGGGGATTCGGGCTGTTACCTATTGCGCACACAAGTGCGTCGAACTTCACTGTGAAATTGGAACCCTCGATCTCGACAGGTGAACGCCTCCCTGAGGCATCGGGTTCACCCAGCTCCATTTTCATGCACTCGATCTCTTGCAACCATCCATCCTCATCGCCTATGTAGCGGAGCGGAAGTGTCAACACTGAAAAAATCACTCCCTCTTCTTCGGCATTCTCTACCTCTTCATGGCGCGCAGGAAGCTCGTTCATAGAGCGACGATAGATAATGTGTACCTCTTTCGCCCCTCTGCGCAGCGCAGTGCGCGCCGAATCCATGGCAACGTTGCCACCGCCGACCACAGCAACGCGTGTGTGTCTTTTCACGGGGGTCGACGAGTTCGGGAATTTATACCCCTGCATGAGGTTCATCCTGGTCAGATATTCGTTCGCCGAGTAAACGCCGTTCAGGTTCTCTCCGGGAATGTTCATGAACCACGGCAGGCCTGCACCTGTACCGATAAATATCGCGTCGTATTCTTCGAGCAGCTCATCAACCGTGCGGGTCTTCCCTACGACGAAGTCGGTCACGACATTCACTCCCAGCTTCTGCACGTAATCCACTTCCCGCGCCACAATTCTCTTCGGGAGTCGGAATTCCGGAATCCCGTACGTGAGAACGCCGCCCGCCCTGTGCAATGCCTCGAAAACGGTGACTTCGTGGCCGAGCAGAATAAGATCACCCGCAACGGTGATGCCTGCAGGCCCAGACCCGACCACGGCAATCTTCTTGCCTGTCGGCTTTGGCCGGGGCGGGATTTCGACAACACCCTCCGCCGCTTCCCAGTCGGCAAGAAAGCGCTCGATCCTTCCTATTGCAACTTCCGCCCCTTTATTCTTGAGAATACATTGCGACTCGCACTGGCTCTCCTGGGGGCACACGCGGCCGCACACCGCGGGTAGACAGTTCTTCTCCTTCAGTTTCTTGATGCCTGAAGCGAAATCGCCCTTGGTGACGAAGGAGACGAACCCGGGGATATCAATCTCCACCGGGCACCCTGTGACACAGCGCGGCTTCTTGCACTGCATGCACCGTTTCGCCTCGGCCATGACCAGATCCTGCGTGTAGCCGAGAGCCACCTCGCTGAAGTTGTGACGCCTGATTTCCGGAGGCTGCCTTGGCATATCGTTGCGGTTAAGATCGAGTTTCTTCGGACGTTCTTCTGTGCTCATGCTTGGCACTTCCCCTCTTTATGGAGCGCCTTGGCGATTACAGGCGCCGGTTCGCTCCGCTTGAAATAAAGCGCCTCTTCGTCCATGTATTGCTTTCTGCGCGCCAGGAACTCTTTCCAATCGACTTCGTGGCCGTCGAACTCCGGTCCATCCACGCAGGCGAACTTCATCTTTCCTGTCACGGTCACACGGCACACGCCGCACATGCCGGTTCCGTCGATCATGATCGGATTGAGATTGACGACCGTGGGTATGCCCATGCCCTTCGTGATCTCGGAGGTGCGCGCCATCAGGTAGGTACATCCATTGACGATGATTCTGTCGGGTGGGCTCGATAATCCATTGATCACGTCCTGAAGGCGCGTCACGTGCCCCTTGTAACCGCGGCTTCCATCACGGGTGATGGGAATGATCTTATCCGACAGGCCGACGAATCTGTTTGTCCAGTACAGAAGGTACGAACTGCGCGCTTCCATGACCGTCACCACGGTGTTCCCATGATTCTTCAACTCGCGCACGACCGGATATATGCTCCCGATGCCGTAACAGCCGGCCACCACCATTACCGTGCCGAAGCGCGCAATCTCCGTCGCATTGCCCAGCGGGCCCACACACGTCGCTACGCTGGCCCCGGGGGCGAGTGCGGCAAGACGGCCGGTCGACGCACCCGCTTCCATGAACACGATAGTTATGGTGCCTTTATCCTTGTCCCAGTCCGCCACTGATAGAGGAATGCGCTCGCCTTCCTCCTCTGACCGCAGGATGACGAACTGGCCCGGCTTGATCTTGGACGCAATTTCCGGGGCCTCTATTTCCAAGAGATGCATATTGGGCACAAGCATTTCGCTCTGGACGACCCTGTTCATCGTTTCTCCTTTAGCACCTTCATGCCCGTAACCACCTCGCTGAGCAGAATGCCGCGGTGGCTCTCGCCCCGTCCGTTCCAGCAATGGGAAGAGGTGCGCGTCACGCGTCCGCTTTCGCTTGTGATCGGGTAGCCGATCTTTTCAAACTCAACTTTCTTTCTCGAGTCGGAGATGCCCTTCACCTGTTTTTTGAGCTCCTGCTGTAAGGCTGAAACCGTGGTGTACTTCATTTTCCCCTTGTTGAGTTTTTCTGCGATCCTGCTCACTATCCACCAGTCGGGCTTTACATCCTCCGACGGTGTCACGGCCTGCTGCAGATGCAGGATGCGTCCTTCAGCATTTATCACTGTTCCCGCGCATTCCGTGAACAAGGCAGAAGAAAGAATCAGGTCAGGCTGGCGAGAAGAGTCCATAGGGAATGCATTCTGGTATATCAGATAGTCGCACGGCGGGAGTTCTGCTGCAGGCGCCTCTCCGATAAGGTAGATCACCTTACGAGGTCGCTTGAAATCTATCGGTTCCGGTGCATACGGCAGCGTTCCCTCGGACGCCTGCTTTCGCACGATCTGGCCGGGCTCAAGGCCCGGCAGCGCACCTACTGCCACCATGCCGCATATATTGGTGTACGGGTGTGCGATCATGACCTTCCAGCCCAACTCATCTCTTATGGTAATCAGGGCCTTCAACACGTCATGTCTGGCTTCAGACGCAAGGACCTGGGGCCCGGCGATGAGGAGACTGTTCTTTGACTTTCCAAGGGACCGCGCGATGATTTTCTCTTCTTCACTCCATTGGGACGTTCCGCCGAAAGAGGGGCCTGCCGCACCTGACCATGAAGCGCCCGTGCGTATGCCGTCGAGGATGGTAGCCCAGTTCTCCTCGGGTGCACTGCACGACGCCTCTGAGAGCATTTCGAGATTCGACTCGCATGAATTGATCGTGGCAAAAAAGGCGCCTCGTCGCGTTACGCTTTTTACTGCAATGCCGATAGGCGAGTAGCCGTACGTAGAATCGAATCCCAGTGCCAGTATCGCTTCTGCCTCCCCGATCGCAGAAATTGGGACCGTGCGCGTGGCAAGATCAAGGAAAGGCATAAGGTCGTCGCCCAATTCGATAAGCAGCGATGATGCGATATTCTCCGTACCGAGCGCCTGTCTCGCGAACTGCTGGGCTGCAAACAGGTCTTCGTTCGACAACTCCGGAGAGACCATGAGCAGGCAGTCATCGGGGCTCAGGTCTTTCAATTTTTCGGCAGCCAGCGCTATAGCCTCTTCCCAGGGAATATCGTTGTATCCCATGGACGTGCGCTCTCTTGGATTAGTGAAACGGGCCGGACTATGCACGTATTCAGGCACCGCAAACCGTCCCTTGACGCAGATCAGGCCGTGATCAACGGGCGATGTGTAATCTGGGAGCACATCGATTACCGTGTTGTTCTTTATCTGGACGCGGAGCTGACAGCCGACAGAGCAGTAGACGCACGTGGTCCCAACTTCCTTGTCCGGCTTGCCGGACCACTTTGAAACCTTTGCAGAAAGTGCTCCTGTGGGGCACGCGTCCACGCAGGCTCCGCAGAACTCGCACCCGGCCTCCAGGTGCGTGCGGTCAAAGGCAGGACCGATTGTGGTCTGTTTGCCGCGCTGTTTAAAGCTGAGTGTCGCGTTAAGGCGCACATCGTTGCAGACGCGCACACACCTGCCACAAAGAATGCAGAGATTGTAGTCACGGTCATAAAAGGGATCCAGCTTCTCCACGCTGTAATTTCGATAACGGACAGGATAGGATGTTTCCCCGATGCCCACGCGCTCGGTCAGCTCCTGGAGGTCGCAACGGCTGTCGTTGGGGCAGTACCGGCACCCCGTAGTCATGCCTGCTTTGCGGATGGTGCCCTGGTAGTTCTTGCACTCCTCTGCTTCGGTGCAGAAAAGGCAGCTCGCCGGGTGCTCGCTCAGCAGTAGTCGCAGAACCTCCTGTCGCAAACTTTTCAGTTCTGCAGTCTCGGTTCGTATAACCATCCCTCCCTCTGCAGGCGTCGTGCATGACGTAGGAAAGCCGCGCAGGCCGTCCACTTCCACCATGCAGAGCCTGCAGCTTCCGTAGGAAGGCAGCTGCTCGAGAGCGCAGAGCGTTGGGATGTAGATGTTGTGAGCCCTGGCAGCCTGCAGTATGGTGAGGCCTGAACGCACCTCCACCGGTTTGTTGTCAATGGTCAGGCTCAGCGTCTTCTCGCGCGTCATGGTCTGGCCTCCCCGCTGGCAATCACGATAGCGTCACCGGCTATAGCGTCAAACCTGCATATCTCGTAGCAGGAGCGGCACTTGATACATTTGGTCTTGTCGAGGTTGTGCGGCTCTGAGCGCGGCCCGGAGATTGCTCCAGTCGGGCAGACGCGCACACACGACTGGCAGCCCGTGCATTTCTCCTTGATCACCCGGTACTCAAGGAGAGACTTACAGACGACTGCACGGCAACGGTGATCCCTGATGTGCTCCAGGTACTCGTTCCTGAAGTAGCGAAGCGTTGTCAACACAGGATTCGGAGCAGTCTGACCGAGCCCGCAGAGCGCAGTCTTCTTGATCGTGTCACCAAGCGTCCTCAATGCAAGAAGATCTTCCATCGCGCCCTCACCGTTGGTTATCTTCTCGAGGAGTTCGACCATGTGGCGCGTTCCCACGCGGCAAGGCACACATTTGCCGCACGATTCTTTCTGCGTGAAATCGAGAAAGTATTTTGCTACGTCAACCGTACACGTATCTTCGTCCATGATAATGAGACCGCCCGAGCCCATGATTGAGCCTGCTGCAGCCAGCGACTCGTAATCGACCGGCAGATCCAGGAACTCCTCCGACAGACATCCTCCCGAAGGTCCGCCCGTCTGTATGGCCTTGAAGGTTTTCTGAACTCCTCCACCGATGTCGAAGATGATCTCCCGCAACGTGGTCCCCAGCGGTACTTCGATAAGACCGGGCCTCCTAACCTTGCCGACGAGGGAGAAGGTCTTGGTGCCCCGGTTGCCTTCCTTTCCATGCTTCGCGTACCACTCCGGTCCGTTTCTCAAAATGTTCGGGAGCGTACCCAGTGTCTCGACGTTATTTATGATGGTGGGGCATCCGAAAAGTCCTGAGAGGGCCGGGAATGGAGGACGGGACTTGGGCATGCCGCGCTTGCCTTCGATGGAGCCGATAAGGGCCGTCTCTTCTCCACAGACAAAAGCACCGGCTCCTTCCTTGATCTTGATATCAAAGCTGAACGGCGAGCCCAGTATCTCATCTCCCAATAGGCCGTATGCACGCATTTGATCGAGCGCGTTCTTGAGGCGCTCGATGGCAAGAGGATATTCAGCACGGATGTAGATGATGCCCTTGCTCGCCCCGATGGCGTAACCCGCGATGAGCATTCCTTCAAGCACCGCGTGGGGGTCAGATTCGATCAAAGACCTGTTCATGAAGGCTCCGGGGTCGCCCTCGTCAGCATTACAGATCAGGTATTTCTGCTCACCCGGCGCGCTTCTGCAGAATGTCCATTTCTTGTACGTGGGGAAACCTGCGCCGCCTCTGCCCCGCAGACCCGCCTGCCGCACCACCCCGATTACCTCTTCGGGCGATTGCTGCAGCGCATTGACAAATCCCGCGTAGCCGTCGACCGCAAGGTACTCGTCGATCTCCTCGGGGTCAATCATGCCGCAGTTTCGCAGCACGATTCTCACCTGTCCCTTGAGCATCGGCAGATTCCAGAAGGAGGGCATATCTGCGTAGGCGCCGTTTCCGAAACGACCGATTGCAAGCTTCGGGTGGGGCTTCTCTTCCAGGAGGTGGGACTTCAGTATGGTGGCGAGCGTCTTTTCATTCACGTTGCCGTAACTTACCCTGGGCTTACCCGGCAGCTGGATGTCCACGAGCGGCTCCAGGTAGCAAGGGCCAATACAGCCCACCTGCACCAGGTTTGCGGTGATCCCGTTTTCCGTGGTGAAAGCATTGATCTGTGCCAGCGCATCCAGCGCGCCCGCTGCCCTCCCGCACGATGCCGCTCCCACATAAATGACCGGCACCGCACTTTTGTACCTGTTCTCCCATTTGTTTTTTGCCGCATCTCTCTTCTCGTGCAAGTTATTCATAGCTGGCCCTTAATTGTGTTAGTTTGCTCACCGTGACCCGGCTATAGATGTCCCGGTCTATCTGCACCACCGGAGAAAGAGCACAGCACCCCAGACAGGCAACCCGGTCAAGGTCATACTTGCCATCCGCTGTTGTTTCACCGCATTTGATTTCCAGTCCACGCTCCAGCGTCTCAAGCAGGGTACCTCCCCCGCGCACGTGGCACGCCGTACCCAGGCAAACCTTGATAGAGTGGAGGCCGGGCTTGGTGAACCGGAACTGGGCGTAAAACGAGGAGACGCCGTATATCTGATTCTCAGAGATGCGCAGGTAGCGCGATATCTCTTTTATGGATTCCACCGAAACATAGCCGAATTCTTTCTGGACATCCTGAAGGATCGGGATAAGGTTCTCGGACTTCCGAAGATGCTTCTGCAGCACTGCTTGGATGGTTTCGGGCATGCTCTTCCTCCGCGCGAAGGGACGATCGTATTTTTGTGAATACACAGTTGCCGTGAATTTGGCAAGATACCAGCGGGCCGGCCGTTTGGCCGGAAGTGCAGCGATGTGTCTGTTCGCGAACAGACATTACTCCCCCTTCTTCTCTTTTAGTTCGCGGGAAAATTTATGTCAAGAAAATTTTGCAGAAGGGCCGTCAGTACTGGGTTTGCCCGGGACAGATTCTATATACGCCTCTATATCAAATTTCGATCTGGCGCCGTTGTAGCTCATGTAGCGGATAGTGCCGAAGATAGGTCGGACAGGCCATGGCCTGTCGTGCACTCCTCCGATGGACCACGCAATCCCCGTATAGCCGTTAGGATCACGTCCATCCAACTCATACCGGTCGTTGAGATAGATCGCGATCTGCAATGCTTCTTCCGGGTACCGCGTCCACTCGAGAATCTTCTTGCCCCAGTACATGCGCAGGTAGCCGTGCATCTTTCCACGGCGCACCATCTCCAACTGAGCAGCGTTCCAGAGTTGATCGTGGGTCTCGGCCTGTTCCAGCTCTTCGCGCGTGTACCGGTACAGTTTTCTGTCGCGAACGTGTTCGGCAAGGCTTTTCGCCGCCCAGGCAGGGAATCCTTTAACGGAATCGTATCCTGTGTTGTAGTAGCAGAAATTATCCGCCAGTTCACGCCTCACGATAAGTTGCTCGAGAAAAGCTTCTTTAGATTCGCCGGCGATTCTCACTGTGCACACGTCGAGTGCGACCCGCTGCGCTGACAGCTGGCCGAAATGGAGATACGGAGAGAGGTCAGAGAGGCCTCTCGTGGCTGGATCATTTCTTGCTTCGGCATAGGAGGCAAGTCGTGAGTCTATGAAACGACGAAGAGCCTTGAGCGACTGTTTTTCTCCGGGTATCATCCATGTTACCGGAGGGATTGCGTCGCACCGGACAGTCCGCACCACACGATCCCAATCAACCGGCAGCACCCCTCTCTTCCATTGAAATGGATGCTTCTGCAAACTCGGCATGGGCTTGAGAAATTCAGGAAGACGCGCTCTTATTTTCGGACGAAACGTGCGTGCCCCTACCTCCTGTTTTGGAGAGGCAACCCAGCACGGGACTATGTTGTGGGCGTCTACTTCGTAGAATGCGACATTCAATCGATCCGCAACGGCATGCTTCCATTCCCGCTTTATCCGTAACGGATCAAAATCGGTAACGACCGCGCCGATGTTATGTTCCGAAACGAAGCGCTGAATCTCTTCTTCCGGATCGCCTGCCTTCAGGAAGAACGGAACGTTTTTTCTAGATAAGTCTTTTTCAATTTCCCGCAGACCCTGGATCATGAAATCATAGTGGCGCCAGGTCGCGCCGAGGAACTGAGGGACAAGGCAGAAAAGCACGACCATCGGTTGTTTCTGTTCCAGGGCTAGTTCCTGGGCAAAGAGGAGTGCCCAATTATCCTGAACCCGCTGATCCCTGCTCATCCAGTAGGTGACCGGACCGGGGCTTCTAATGCGGCCATTCAGCAGGAGGATGCGGCGCTTATCGACCATGATACATGGCTCTGGCGGATAGCTCTCTGTACGTAGGTCCTGAACGTACGGTCGTCCGTTACGCTGCCTTTACTTCAGACGTGCAGTGAGGACAGCGCGTCGCCTTGATGGGAATCGCCGAAATGCAATACGGGCACTCTTTCGTTGTGGGTTCGGCAGGGGGCGCTTCTTTCTCTTTGCGCATCTGGTTGACGCCTTTCACCAGCAAAAAGATCGCGAAGGCCACAATCACGAAATTGATGATCGTATTGATGAAAATACCCCAGTTTATGGTGATCGCTCCCGCGGCCTTGGCCGCAGCCGGTGTCGCATAGGGACCCGCGACCTTACCATCTTTAAGAACCGAGAAGATGCTTGTGAAATCCACATTGCCGAGGAGAAGTCCGATCGGCGGCATCAGAACATCCGCGACGAACGAAGCGACAATGGTGCCAAAAGCTGCGCCGATAACGATACCAACAGCCATATCCAGAACATTGCCCTTCATGGCAAATTCTTTGAACTCTTTGAGCATCCGAGCACCCCCGCTTTTTAATAAGGAATAAAACAGATCAACATCAAGGTCAAGGGAAATTGCGGCACGCCGCTCTCGGCATCCCCATCCAGCCCGCCCGTAGCGCAGACCTGATCATTGTGTCTTACCCCTGGCGATGGATGCGAAGATCCCCCCGACACAGAGCAGTGCACAAATCAGGAATGTCAGCCGAATGCTTTTGAGGAAAAAAGGGAAGTAGTAGGGACTTATACGGACCCTCCCGACATAGAGTGAAAGCAGCAGTAGGGCTATGGCCAGACTCGAAACCTGGCCAACGGCGCGCATGGTGGAAAGTATGCCCGATGCCACACCGTAGGATTTCTTTTCCACCGAGTTCATGACGGCTATGGTATTGGGTGATGTGAACAGGGCAAACCCGAATCCCAGGAGGGCCAACTTTGCCACAATAACATAAGGGCTCGTCCTCTCATCAATAATCGAGAGCAGGAAAAGGCATAGTGCCGTTATGGCCATGCCCGCGGTCGCCACCAGGCGCGGCTGTGCACGATCCGAAAGCCTGCCGGCCCAGGTCGCTACGACTGCTTGTACTATGGGTTGGGCCACAAGCAGCAATCCAGCGCCCTGCGGGCTCATGCCCTTCACGTACTGCAGGTAGAGGCTCATCATGAACGTGACTGCATTTGTGGCGCTGTAATGAATAAGCGCAGCCACGTTTGAAAGGGCGAAGACCCTGTTATTCCGAAAAAGGGCGAGATTGACGACAGGATTTGTTCTTCCGCGCTCCCACCTGACAAACAGAAGGAATCCGAAGAAGCTGAGAATGACGGCCAACCACCCGTTTGACCCGGGTAACATCGAGAGCCCCACAATCAGACATATCAGCGAAGCCGAACAGATAACCGAGCCTGCGAGATCAAACCTCTCCCCGCGCGACTCGGCCCATTCGCCTTTCAATTTGAGCAGCCCGAGCACAACCACCAAGATCCCGAAGGGGATATTGGCCAGAAATATGCTTCTCCACCCCAAATGCTGCGTAAGGAAACCGCCGATCACCGGACCGCACGAGATGCCAAGATAGACGGCTCCAATAGCTATACCCATGGGCTTTCCTCGCTCGTGCGGCGCATAGAGCGATGTAATGATGGCAACCGAAGTACCAAAGCTCATCGCCCCGCCCACCCCCTGCAGAGTCCGGCATGCGATGAGCATGGGAACCGATGTTGCAATAGAGGCGAGAAAAGAAGCAACGGTGAATACCGCCACCCCGCAAAGGAAGACCCTTTTTCTCCCGTAGATGTCGGAGATCCTGCTGAAGGGCACGAGGAGCGACGCTGTGGCAAGCGTGAAGGACATCGCCACCCAGGTCAGCAGTACGGCGTCAATGTGGAACTCTCTCTCGATCGAGGGCAGCGCTATGCTGACGGAAGCAGCCATGAAAGGCCAGGAAAAATTCGCAATCGTGGTGACAATAAGGGCGACTTTTTGGGTCGTCCTTACGGAGTCACTTTCGGTGCTTGCCGCCCTCTCGGGCCGCACAGGCTCGCCGCTCATAGCCTATTAAAGCAGCTTGGGTATAACATTGCAAGGCCTCACTTCCAGATTATTTCAGCCGAATATGCTATATAAGAACAACCGCTCAAGTGAGCAGTGATCCTTGAGTAATGAGCAGGACAAGCGATAACATTTTGTGTGTAGCAGCTCTTGCATGCGAGGAATATAGAAATGGTTTTTGCTGTAGATGCAGTCTCTATTTTAGGTTTCGTTGCAGGCGGTTTGACCACTGTTGCCTTTTTCCCTCAGGTAGTAAAAGCAGCGCGCACAAAATCCACACATGACATTTCACTGGGAATGGTAAGTCTCACCTCAACAGGCATTTTCCTTTGGTTCATTTACGGCCTTTGCGTGCGCTCTTTGCCGATTATTCTCCCGAATTTTATCAGCTCGGTATTGACTTTTACCCTGCTCACGCTGAAGATCAAGTATAGGTGACATACCGGCTTGCATTCGTTCATATAGCTTCGTTGCCTGCGGCGGCACGACTACGACGTACTATCAGTACGCCTCCGTCGCTATCCGCCTTGTCGCCTAGCTCTATTTTCGTAAGCAAGCTGGTATGCGCGCTATATTACATCCTGCCAAGAACAGCTTCACTGCGAATCCTTCTTTTGTTCGCAATCGCAATTTCTTTTGTCGTGAACGGCTTCGCTTATGCCTCACCCTCTCTATCCATGCAAGAGGAAGGAGTTTTGGTTCGGTACGATGCTCCGCAGGAGGCTGCTGCGAGGGAAGTGCTGCGCCTCTACGCTGAGGTACGCACAGAGCTTCAGAAAACCATCGGCTGGCCCGTTGAGTTCAGTCCAACTTTCGTCCTCCTCACGGAAGGTGTATTGGAGAAGATGACTGAGTCCCCCCTTGTCACAGCCTTAGCTGTGCCGCACCGCAATCTGATCCTTCTCGATGTTTCAAAGATGTCCCGGCATGCGTTCGTTCTGGAAACAACGATGAAACATGAACTTTGTCATCTGCTCCTGCACCAGTACATACCAGAAAATGAGCTGCCGAAATGGCTGGACGAGGGCGTCTGCCAGTGGGTAAGCAACGGCATAGCCGAGATTATCATGGAGAAAAAAGTTTCAATTCTTGATCAAGCCGCGCTCTCGGGAGGGCTTCTGCCGCTGTCCCGGTTGACCGGCCATTTTCCTCCGGAGGACCGTTCACTACTACTCGCATACGAGCAGAGCCAGAGTGTCGTGACATATATTTCCGAAAAGTATGGTGCAGACAAAGTTCTTTTGCTGTTGAATCAACTGCGCCGCGGCAGCACTCTCAGTGTGGCGATGGATGAGAGCCTCGGCATCAGTGTTGCGGAGCTGGAAGTTGCATGGCAGCGTTCATTGAGGAAGCGCGAGACGTGGCTCCTCTATGTAAGCACACATCTGTACGAGATACTCTTTTTCGCCGCTGCACTTCTTACCGTGGCAGGCTTCGTCCGTTCGTTATGGCGAAGAAAATGGAGATATGAAGATAAAGAGGAAGATTGACATCAAAAATTGTAGATGATAAGGTCGCCGATATTCGCCCCCACAGCGCTGCAGCAAGGACGGCACTTCCCGTGATAGAGCATGGTAAGCCTTCCCTTCAACCACTTTTCTTCAGTAAGAGCATCGTAATTGCCGACCCCTTTCGCTATCAGAAGGTCTGATTCCTCCATCAGGGCCTTGACTTCGGGGGAGACCATCGAATACACCGTTCCCGCAACAGGCTCCCCGGTCCCGTTATCGATGAGGCGCGCGACATCCTGAAGGCCTACCGACCGTGCCTCATCCAGCGTCGCGTCATTGAGAATCGGCACGCCCCTGGTAACGATCGTGATGTCGGCTTGCTTACGCGAAAGGAGCGTTTCGATGAGAAGCTTGTCGAATACGATTTCGCCACAGTTGTCGAGAAAATACGTAATCGTACTCGCCCTGTCCAATCGGACCTTCAATTCTTCAAAGCTTTGACTTTCAAGAAAAAGGTTATCCAACTTCTTCAGTATGCCCCGGGCGCCATCCTCCACCACGCTGACCATCGCATCCAGTTCGTTTCCTGCTATTGCCAGCTTGAGCGCTGCGAGGAGGGGCTCAGGGCTTCTCAGCACCAGCTCTTTTGCCGCAGCGTACATTTCCATGGCTTTTCGGTTCTGCGCGCTCTTGACCTCTCTCATAAGGTCGCTTGCGCCCGCGTGATCGACAAGAATACGCCAGACCGCGAGCAGGACCACTGGTGAGATCACGTTCCACTCTTCTCCTCGCAAAGGGCCCAGCTTCATTACGTCTGTCATGCACGCTCTTACTTTCTTTTCGTCTTTGAGGGCGACGCGGCAGATTCCCAGGGCCATTTTTTCGATACAGGGAACACAATCAGGCCATATCTTCATTTTGCCCCTTCATCGTGAACTCGTTATTGCGTGTGGGTTCAACTCGTAACGAGGCACGCAATCCGTAAAGCGCTCTGTGGTTTATAAGGCCATTCTCTCCGGACACGAATAGATATTGCAGCGTTCTTTCCGGAGAAAACCGATCAGCGTCACGTTGATCGCCTTGGCCAGATCAATTGCAAGCTTGGTGGGCGCAGATGCGCCGGCAATCATTTCTATTCCCAGCCGGGCTGCTTTCTGCACCATCTCGTAGCTCAGTCGTGAACTCAATATGCAGATAGCCGCATCATCTCTTTTGCGGGCAAACAGCACTTTGCCGATCGCTTTATCGAGTGCATTGTGACGTCCCACATCTTCGGAGAAGGCAAGAAGCCCTCCGGCCTTGTCGAAGATTGCTGCTGCGTGCGTTCCACCGGTGGCATGGAAGAGCTGCTGGCTCTCGCGCGCTACGTCCTGCAGTTGTCGCAAAAAGGCGAACTCCACGCTTATGGTTGCCGCGACCGGCTTCAGTGAGACGGCAATGTCGTCTACAATCTCCTTGCCGCATATGCCACAACTGGAATAGGCTGTGCTTCTCTTCTTCTTCAACTTGGCCGCAGCTGCCTCTTTTCGCGAAGGAGCAAGGTAGACATTGATTCTGTTGCTGGCTATATCCTGGCAATAGTTGACGCTTATCGTATCGTCGATGGAATCTATGATGCCCTCGGAATGGCATAGACCGAGGGCAAGAGGAAGTTCTTCACCCGGCAGCCTCATCGTCACGTAATAGGGCTCGTCATCCACGTAGATCTCCAGAGGCTCCTCCATAACCACCAGGTCATCTTCACGGCTGACTTGCTGATTACTAAACCTGACAATCGGGACATTAACCGTACTCATAGATCTCTCCTGCATTCATGACAGCGAAAAGAATCCCATCCTGCGCCGACATCTGGACATCGGCGCAGGATGGGACCTGTCTAACATTCTCCTTCAATTACTCACTTGTTGTAGTCGTAAAATCCCTTGCCTGTCTTTCTGCCCAGCCAGCCGGCAGTCACCATCTTTCTGAGCAGCAGGGGTGGCGCATACTTCGCCTCTTTGGTCTCTTCATAGAGACTTTCTGCAATCGAAAGCTCGGTGTCAAGGCCTATGAAATCCACGACTTCCAGTGGTCCCATGGGATGGTTCACCGCGAGCTTCATCGAAATGTCGATTTCGTCCCGGGTTGCTATACCTGCTTCCAGCATGCGAACCGCACCAAGGAGGAACGGCGTAAAAAGCCTGGTCACGATGAAACCGCCGACATCGGGTGCCACCACCACGGTCTTCCCCAGTGTTGCTCCCCATTTCTTAACGGTATCGATGGTCTCCTGGCTTGTCATGATGGTGCGAACCAGCTCAAGAAGCTGCATGACAGGCGCGGGGTTGTGAAAGTGCATGCCCAGAAGCTTGTCTCCCCTCTTTGTAGCCACGGCCATATCGGTAACGGAAAGACCTGACGTGTTGGTGCCGAAAATAGTTTCGGGCTTGCATATCTTATCCAGCTGCGCGAATGTCTTCTTCTTCAGTTCGAGGTCTTCAGGTATCGCCTCCTCGATGATATCACAGTCGGCGAGGTCTTCGATCTTGCTGCTCGGCTTTATTCTCGCTATAACGGCCTTTAGTTCGTCTTGTGTCATCTTGCCTTTTTCCACGCGGCCCGACAGCCTCTTCTCGATGCCCTTGATGCCCTTATCGATCATGGCAGGGACTGTGTCGCACGCCACCACGTCATAACCTGCAGAGGCAAACACCTGCACGATACCTGCGCCCATCTGTCCACATCCCAAGACGCCGAGTTTTTTTATTTCCATCGCTCTCCTCCTTCCTCAGTTTTTGCCCGTACCATGCTTTTTAGATGGCGCGTGTGAGACAAGGTCTTTAAAGGTTGAATATACAGGCTATCTTCCCGAGTTGTCAAGGCAAAAGGGTATCATAGAAAGAGGCTGAGCGTTTCGTAAATATAGGCCACAAATTCAGGGCTTGACAAGAAACGGGTTAAGTTCGTACAATATTGAACGAAATTCAATCTTTATTATGCCATTTATGGCATAAGTAGTTGCGGCAGTAGGCATTATAATATTTTGAACGTCGTTCAATTTTGTGTCAACCATGGATAAAAAAGCCGCAAAAAAACAACAGATCCTCCAGGCGGCGGTAGAAGCATTCGGCAGGAGCAACTTTGAGGATGCCAGCATCTCTGAAATAGCCCGCCGGGCAGGCGTGGCAGAAGGAACGATCTACCAGTACTTCAAGAATAAGCAAGACCTCTTTTTTTCGATTCCCCGGGAAAAGACGAAAGTCTTTACAAGCAAGCTCGATGGGTATCTTGAAGGAATATCTGACACACGGGACAAAATACGGAAATTTGTCTGGTACTATCTCTATTTCTTCACCACTAATCCTGCGTACGCGAGAAGCCTCATGCTCGAAATGAGGATAAGCAGGGCATTCGCCAAGTCATCGAGTTATAAGGGTATCAAGAAGTTCACCAATCAGGCTCTGGAGATTCTGAGAGAGGGCCAGGAACGCGGCATCATCCGGAAGGATGTGGACATATACCTCGCCCGCCACCTGCTCCTGGGCATACTGGAGCACGTGGTGACGAGATGGCTATTGAAAGGAGAGAAAGACGATATTATCCAGCACTATGGGCAGGTGAGCGATATCATTCTTAATGGGATAGGCGTTCGGTCATCTGATGAGGCGGGAAGGTCGGCACGATAGCCGCCATCAGGAGGGCAGGAGCTTCTCAAATAACATAACGATCAAAAGCTGAACAGTTTCAATTAATGATGCGTAAGGAGGATAAAGGTCATGGCAACAAAAGTAGTGAAATCGGATTGCATCATGTGCATCAACAGCTGCGGCATAAACGCGTATGTTGAGGACGGAAAGCTTGTAAAAGTCGAGGGCATGAAAGAACACCCTATCAGTCTGGGGGAGTTGTGCCCCAGGGGAGCAGCCCTGCCTCAATGGGTCTACTCAAAAGACAGGCTCACGTATCCCATGCGCAAGAAGACCGATGGCGGATGGGAGCGCATATCCTGGGACACCGCGCTTGACACCATCGCGCAGAAATTTCAGGAGATAAAGGACAAGTACGGCGCGAAGGCACTCGCCGTCTATACCGGTTCGCTGGGAACGGAGAATATAGAGCTGGCAGCGTACGCACAGAGATTCCGCGGCGTCTATGGTACCCCTAATCTCCTGTCCGTGGAAGGCAACTGTTTCCGCTCCCGAATCATGGCGCGCCAGATGACGTTTGGAGGCTATCCTATTGAGGAGCCCTGGAACGCAAAGATCATCATCGTCTTCGGTCAGAACATGGATAACTCAAGGATAACCGTCGGGCGCAAGATATATAAGGCCATCGAGGCCGGCACACTCAAGCACGTTGTCATCGTTGACCCCAAGAAGATCCCGATGGCGGAAAAAGGCATTCACCTCCAGATCAGGCCGGGCACGGATACGGCGCTCTGCCTGGGCATGCTGAACGTCATTATAGGAGAAGATCTCTACGACAAGGAGTTTGTGGCGAAGAACTGCATCGGTTTTGACAAGTTGGCCGAGCACGTCAAACAGTACACGCCTGAAAAGATGTCGGAGATCACGTGGGTGCCCGCAGAGGACATAAGGAGAGTCGCCCGCCTGTTCGCTACGCTCAAGCCGGCTTCGGTCGTTCCCGGGACCTGCTCTATCGACCAGCACGTGAACGGCTTCCAGGGGAATCGTGTGCACGCTATCATGCAGGCGGTCACCGGCAACATGGACATTCCAGGTGGGTGGGTGAACATACCCTTCATTCGTCTCGGCGACATGCGCGTCACCGAGATCAGCGATCCGATAGGCACTGATGAACATCCTCTCTTCCGGAGGTTCTGGGGCAGGACATCCCCTTACGGCCAGCAGATGCTCTTTGCCGACGCGGTGCTGAAAGGCAAACCTTACGCGATCAAGGGCCTGATCTGCACGGGCGGCAACCCTGCCGTTACTCTGCCCGATTCGGAACGCATCAAAGAGGCTATCAAGGCTCTCGACTTCGTTGTTGTTTCAGAGTTGTTCATGACGGAAACTGCAGCGCTTGCAGATATCGTGCTGCCTGCGTGTTCATTCCTGGAGAAGAGCGGCGTAGGCTACGTTTATGGCGTGACAAACTGCATCCCGTACGCCATGGTCCGCAAACAGGTCATTAAGCCGATCGGCGAGTGCTGGCCCGACTGGAAGATATGGACGGAAATAGGCAGGAGAATGGGGTACGGGCAGTTCTTCCCATGGAATACGGAAGAGGAGATCATAGATTTCTTCCTGAAGCCAAGCGGCTTAAACAGGGAGCAGTTGACCAATGACCACCCGGAAGGAGCTTTCTATACACAATTGAAGTACGAGCAGCCGAAGCGCTACAACACGCCCTCGGGCAAGATCGAACTCTATTCCCAGACCCTGGCCGAGAACGGGTATGATCCCATGCCCCGGCCGGTCGAGCCGAGCAAAAGCCCGGTAAGCACGCCTCAGATTTATGCCAAATATCCCGTGATACTGACCACAGGCGCAAGAATTCCCGAATATACGCACACGCAGATGAGGGGCGTGCCGTACGTGCAGCAGACTGCGCCGGAGCCTCTCGCTGAGATCCATCCGGACACCGCCGCAAAGTATGGCGTTGCCGATGGCGACATGATGACCGTAGAGACCACGAAAGGCAAGATCACCATAAAGGCAAAGACTACCGAAGCTCTGGCACGCGGTGTACTGAGCATTCCTCACGGCTGGTCGAAAGCAAATGCGAACATTCTGACCGAGCTTGAGCCGCGCGATCCCGTCACCGGCTACACAGAGATGAAGGCATTGTTATGCCGTATTTCCAAAGCAGCATAGATGTCAATTCGTCTTCAAGCGTATACTTTCGTTGCCCTTACAGGATGCTGTGCTATCGCTGCGTCGGCTCCTCGCTGCCGCCTCGGTCTACATCTTGAATTCGAATTGACATGACAAACCTGATGCTATAGGGAAACCGCCGCCCGCAAGCGGCGGTTTCTTTTTGAAGCAGAGCCAAAGCGCAGACGTGCACAGAGCACGGTTGCAAAAGAGGCATCGAAGCATTAAGTTCTCTATGCGCGTCAGCGTTGACGAAACTTGAAGTGAGGGAGGAGAAACATGCCGTATGTCAACATCAAAGTAACAAAAGACGGCGTTACGGCCGAGCAGAAGGCGGCCTTGATCCAGGGAGTGACAAAATTACTCTTTGATGTCCTGGGAAAAGATCCTCAGATGACCTCAGTGGTCATTGACGAGGTGGATACCGATAATTGGGGCGTGGCGGGCGAATCTCTCACCGTGAGAAGAAAAAGGCAAAAAGCTCAGAAAGAAGGAGAGGAATGCGCGCCCCAGGAACCATCCGAGTGCTTCCCGGCCGACCTCTGCATAACCTGAAACAAGAGGAGAAATTCGAAATCCTAATGTCTAAGCTCTAAACAAAACCAAATGATCGACCTCCAAGAAGTAATCGGGGTCCGGTCTGGTTTGAGCATTCGATGTTTGAAAATTGTTTAGAATTTAGAAATTAGACATCAGAATTTGCGCCTAGAGTAAGGCGAGCACTTCCTTTAGCATCTCCTCCAGCTTCGCCTCCTCGGTCTTGTCCGCATACTTGGGCCGCTCTACATCGGGAAAAAGGCTGAATATACCATTGAGCAGCACTTCCGCGTGCGGCGGACACCCGGGTAAATGCTTGCCGTCCTGCGCATGGTGCTGCTGGCAAATGCCGAGGAAGACATTTGTTTCATCCGGGTTCATCCCATCCTCTGTGGTCGGACCCAGGTAGATATTCACCTTGCGCTCGAACGGACGATCGATGAGCAGCCTCGAAGGGTCAGCAGGGTCAGGCCGTCTCAGTTTCGCAACGGCAAAGTGCAAGTATCCCGCGCAACCGGGACAGGCCGTGCCTGCATGGATAACAAAATCCCGACCGCTGGCAAGATTTATTTCCGGCTGTTTGAACGGGCTCACCAGGCCATCGATCGGGGGTCCCACCGTTTCTATCTTTTCCGGCTCCACAGGCCCCAAGCCCTGCATGTAGGCCAACCAGACCGGTGGCGAAGTTAAGGGCTCCAGTCCCATAATGCGCATCGTAACGGCGTCCACAGCCACGGGGTTTGCCCCTGCGATCAACAGGTTCATCGGCTTGGCTATGCCTGAGACCGGCCCGAAATCCTCCTGCGCAATAAGCCCGTCTATGATGTGCAGGCTTGGTTTCACCAGGTGATGGATGTTGATCAGGTTCTGCCACAGGCCAAAGAAATGGCTCATATATTTTTCAAGGGGAGGCATGGTTCCCTGAAGGCTTTTGACCGCGAGGGAGACAACCGCTGCGAAATGGAGCTTCATTACCGGGATATTGATAATAACATCCGCCTGCTCAAGGGTGACGGGCACCCTTCTCGAGAGCATCCGCTTGCCGCCCGGCACTGCTTTTGCGACAGCGTCATCAGTGTTCAGATCGACGATACTCACCTTTTTCGGGTCCAGGTCTATTAATTTGTCGTATCCGTACAGGTTAAACATCTTCATAGTCGCGCTGCGGTTAATGGAAGAGCCTTCGGCAATGATCACTTTGCCGGCAACAGGAAGAAGAAGTTCGATAAGCGCGCGGACAAGCCGTACATCCGTCACAACTCCACCTTTGTAGATACCGTTCATCAGCCCATGATCGGCCACGAGGTTGGGCTTGATGACCACCCGCTGCCCCGGTGCGACAAATTTCCTCAAGCCGCCAAGCTTGTCCAGAAGACCTTGCAGTCCGGCTTTGATTTCTTCATAGCACTGGGAAGGCGGTACCTGCTGGATAGCTACCTTCTCCTTTTTTCGATAGGCCTTCACCGGCTTCTGGCCTTTCAATTTTTCCGCGAGCACGCGTATGCTCAGATCCATTCTGAAAGAGGAGAATCCATCGGTCCTGAGGGTTCGTGTTGGACGGAATCCATACTCTACGAGCCACCCGTACTTCTCTTGGTCAGACACGAGCACTTCCGCGGAAACAAGCGTTTGAGCTCGCACAAGCACATCCATCAGGTTTGAGAGCACGTGCGTCGGCTGCTGCTCCATGTCCGCGACGATATCAAGCACAGCGCTGGCGGTCGTGTTGTACACGATCCATCCCTCAAGGCTGTCTCTGTTCTTTACCTGATATACGATTACGTCTGGGCTCTCTGCCCAGTGTCGCCATTTCGCATCCATATATGACGGGCCAACACCGGTACACTTTGCGTAATATTCATCTAATCTCTTCCGCAGTGCGGATGATAATTTACCCTTCTTGAGCGCCAGCCCTGACATAGTTTTCCTCCCACTCCGGCCCGGACAACCGCTGCTTCTGTTCTAATAGTTAAAGGGCCTCTATACAATTACATTATAATCTTTTTCTCTTCTACTCTCCGGCTGCTATTCTCCGTTTTATGTCCTCGCGCAACGCTTTCTTGTCGTGCTTCCCCGCTTCAGTCATGGGCAGCGTGTCAACAAAAACGAATTTCTCAGGAATAAGCAGCTTGGAGGCACCCTTGCTCTCCATGAATGCCTGGAGTTCCTTCTCGGTCAGCGTCTGACCGGTTACGGAACGCACGTAGGCGCAGACTCTCTCGCCCAGGGCCTTATCGGGCATGCCGATAACTGCGACATCCGCGACATAGGGATGCGTCTCCACCAGTTCCTCTACCTGCCCGGGGCTCACGTTCTCACCTCCCCTGATGATGAGATCCTTTATGCGGCCCGTGATCTTGAGGTTTCCCTGATCGTCGATCCGTGCCATGTCGCCCGTCTTGAAATAACCATCGGCAGTGAAACTCTTCTTGTTTTCTTCCGGATTCTTGACGTAACCGGCGAAGATCGTTGGCCCTTTGACGACCATTTCGCCGTCTACGTTTCTTGGCAACTCCTTACCGTGGCCGTCGAGAATCTTCACGTCGTTGTAAGGACAGGTCGGCCTTCCCACGGTGTTGCAGATCACTTCTACGGCGTCATCAAGCGCTGTACGGGTGACAAGCCCCTCCGTCATGCCGAATTCGTTTATGTATGTACAACCTATTTTTTTGTAAACCTCCCTCACGAGCTCTGGTGTGCTCGGTTCACCGCCTCCCAACACTTTCTTCAGGGAGTGCAAATCGTAGCTGCCGAATTTCTCCGATTCGAGAATCCTTCTGGTCAGGCTCGGCACCATTGGCGTGTACGTCACTTTTTCTGTCTGAATAGCATCGCAGATATCTTCAGGCCGCGTGGAGTCAAGAAGAACAAGCTTGAATCCGAACATTACCGAACCAACGACGTTGAGCACCGCAAGATTGTGACCGACAGGAACGACGATCAATGCCGTATCCGCGGTATTCATCTCCCATCCCTTGTGCATATATTCCACGTTGCAGAGGTAGTCGTTGTGCGTTCTGGGAATGCCCTTCGGAAGCCCGGTTGTGCCGCCGGAAGGAATGATGTGAGCGACCGCGCCCGGGTCAGGCCTCCGGGCCGCAAGCGCCTCTCTGTCGGCCGGGCTTATCGGTTGCGCCATCAGTTTCTCCAGACTTGCCGTGAAGGGGGCTCCTTCCTTGTCAGAGCGCACCGAGATCACGTGAGCCAGTTGCGGATTCTTCTCCCTGACGTCACCTATAAACGTCGTGTACTCCATCTTGCGATAAACCTTCGGCACGATCCACGCCTTTGCCTGGGTGAGAAGCCCAAGATGGCCGACCTCCAGCTGTTTATACCCGGAGATCAGAACAACGGGAATTCCACCGATCTTCTGCAGAGCAAAATATGCGTACACATACTCTGCCCAGTTGGGAAGCTGTAGCAGCACTGCATCGCCCTTGTCGATCCCGAGTTTCATGAGAGCCACGGCCAGTCTATCTACGCCCTCCCGAAGCGCACTGTAGGTGATGCGCACTCTGTCATCTACGACTGCTTCTTTTCGAGGAAATACATCTGCAGCCCTGTCCACGAGATCTCCCAGTGGCAACTCCATCCACCAGCGGTACTTCGTGTAGAGTGCGGCATCTTTTTCGTTGTGGTTTGGAATGTCAGCAGGATTCATGCTTATCTCCTTTCGCGGGGTGTTGCTTGCTAGCCCTATTTTGCTCCAATCAGGGTTCCAGGTTTCGAGGGCCCGACGCTTCAGGGCAACGAGGGTTCAAATGCCAATAGTGACTGTCAATCTAACTGTTTCAGTTAGGCCCCGGAAATCGTGGCCCCTTGGGCCCTGTTCTTACAAGTATTCTTTCTTGAACGTGCCGGCGCCTGCCGTGCTCGGCAGGAACGGCTCTGGTGCAACGATGCTCGGCTTCGGCCACCGATCGCAGTTCACTTTTTCGTAGCGCGAGTCAGCCTCCAGGCACCAGTTGCAGGCTACGCAGCGTACGATCTCTTTATCCCTTCCTTCTTTGGCCTTGATCGGCCAGTCAGGGTCGCAGAGAAGAGCCCTGCAAAGTCCTATGATGTCGGCCTTCTCCTCGCGTAGTATCTCTTCAGCGTGCTCAGGCTCGCGTATCTTGCCGGCTATGATGACCGGCGTCTGAAATCCTGCCCCACGCACACTCTTCCTGATCGCCTCCGACAGATAGACGTGGCACCCGTCCGGCCACCAGAACCATGGGCTCATGCGATGACCGCTGTAACCAGACATAGGATCCGGCGGGTATCCTTCCGCAGGGGTAAGGGCATCTTCAAAGCGGCTTCCTGCCGAAACGCTGATGTAATCAGCGCCGAGTTCAGCGAATTTTGCAGCAATGCGTCCGCTCTGGGCCGAGGTGTTTCCCTGTACAACAAAATCTTCTCCGTTTATCCTGACTCCTAATGGGTAGTTCTCGCCGACGAGCTTCCGCACGGCTTGAAATACTTCAATGGGCAGTTTCATTCTGTTCTGTAAAGTCGAACCATACCCGTCTGTGCGCTTGTTGGAGCGTGAAAGAAAAGAGGAGAGCACATAGGCATGGGCCATGTGGACCTCTATAAAATCAAAGCCCGCCGTGAGTGCGCGCTTCGCCGCCGCAACGTGGTCTTCGACTATTTTGGGCAGCTCTTCAGGCTTGAAATCCTCCACTTTCTGCCTCCAGCCTGACCTGGCCAGCTTGAGGTGCTGCATGATCTGCACGCCTATTTTCGTTTCCTTGTTCACTTCCCGAATGGCCTTGACGAGCTTTGTCAGGCCCGGCACAAAGCTATCATCGCTGATTCGCAGGTTGTAAGGACTCTTGGACGGGATGATAACTGCAGCCTCGACAACAATGGCCCCGACACCGCCTTTTGCCTCTCTCTGATATCGCGTGATCAAATCCTCTGTGACATCACCATTTTCCGTTGTCAATCCGGAGACCATCGACGTGCGGTGCAGCCGGTTGGGAAAAACCACTCCTCGCATCGTCACCGGTTGAAAAAGCTTCTCGTACTTCATCATTCTTCTCCTTCTCTAAAGTAGTATCTCCTCTTGGTCGTCCCTGAAAAACCGGAGAAAAGAGGAGGCGATGCCCTCGGATCAGCAACCTGTTTCCGGAGTGCTCGCCTCCCCTTACTTGCACTGCGAAACAGACACAGACATTTTAGGCTTTTTTCATCACTTCCACAACCCCTCTGTTCCCATCAACCCGTATGTAGTCCCCATCCTTGATCGACCGGGTTGCCCGCCAGGTACCCACCACCGCAGGGATGCGGTATTCCCGTGCGGTGATGGCCGCGTGGGTGAGCATGCCGCCGGTATCAGTCACGACCGCCTTGATCTTGGGAAAGAGGGGGGTCCAGGCAGTGGCGGTATAGGGGCAAACGAGGATCTCCCCGGGTTGGAGGGTGGGGAAGGCTTCGAAGCTCGTGACCACCCGGGCGAGCCCTTCGGCGACACCCGGCGAGCCGGGGTAACCTTCAAAGGTATCCATCATCTGAAGCTCGTCCACCTTGCCGGCCTTGAGCACCTCGTCCACCATGCCGAAGACCTTGACAAGAATAGGGTCTTCTGCTTTCTCGGGGATCTTACCCAGGGTAAGAGGCGCTTCCTTGAGGGTAGCAGTCAATTCCCATCCCTTTCTCCGCTCTTTGACAAGAGGAGGTATGAGCCGGTGGAAGTGGTAGAGGGCAGGGATTCTGTTCTCGGCAAGCAGGGCAAGGGTCTCTTCCAGCTCGTAGTAGTTCAAGAAGAAAACATCATCAGGAGCAGAAAAAAGGCCATAGTGCGTGAGCCTTCTGCCTAGTGCCATGGCCACATCGTGGAGGCCTGCGGTGGAGGCACCGTCGATATAGAACCCGTGGTCCTCCTGAAACCGGTAGATCTTCCTGCCGATGGCGAGCTGCTTGGTGAATGCGTCCTGATCCGAGGGGGTGAGGGTCGCCATAAAGGCTTGGGCTGCCTGGTCTGCTTCTTTGAGGGCAGCATGGCGTTCAGTCTTGATGTCCCAGCCCTGGCGGACTTTGGGGATGTAGGTCTTCACCGTATCCAGCACAGGGGAGGGCTCCTCGATCCAGGTGGGGAAGATGATATCCAGGTGGCCGGCGGTGATCCGGTGACCGTAGGCATCAAGGAAGGCATGCAGGGCGCTGAGCCAGGGCACAGCCTTTGGTTCCTTCTCGAGGACCGGGAGGAGGGCCTTGGCGTCCGAGGAGAGGATAGTATCGGCAATGCCCAAGGTGTCGGCAAGCTTGGCCAGTTCAAAGACGCCGGTATCGGTCCTCGTGGCCATGGTGTCAAGGCCTTTCAGCATGACCGCGAACTCTTTTTCGGCAAGGCCGCGTTCTTTGCAGAAGGCTTCAAACCCGAAGTAGAGCATATCTGCCACATACATGAGGATGAAGTGGATCTCCCAGTTCCTCCGGTTGATGGCTTCACTCCTGCGAAGGGCCTGGTGGAGGTCGGTATCGGCAAACCCGTCATGGACTGATGCCATATAGATAAGGCCCTGTTTCACCTCATCGATATAGCCATTGTAGAAGGTATCCCAGTTGGGCCTCGCGTAGTCGAGGAGCTTCGTAAACTCGACTGCCCGTTGCGCGACTTCGGCCGGGTCGGTAAGGGCTTCGAACCCGAGCATGGTTCTTCCCTTGTAGATCTTTACGTGGCCACCCTTGGAGGGAGGGAGCCTGGTGACCTCGGCACCCACGTGGTAGCCCCAGGCATGGTGCTTCTGGATGGTGGTCATGCCCAAAGGACAGATGGGGTAGGGCTGGTGGAGATCATCCCGGAACCAGAAGATATCCCCGTCCTCAGGCATACGCAACGTCCTCAAACTTGAAATGCTGCGATCATGGGCGTCAAGGCTACATTCGTCGGACATGGTAACCTCCTTATTCATTCCCTCTCTTTTTACGGATCTGCCAGGCTGCCCTCCTGCATAAACTCGTGCTGGACACGAGTACCCCTCTTCGTTGCCTGTTTCGGTGCCCCGCGATCGAAGGCATCACTGCCTCACGGGATCTGGGCCGTCTGTGAAGCACACGATCCCGGTGGGATGGTTGAAGGAGAGCCATCCGCACCGGGCACGCGTCTTCGTAACACTCTCTGTCTATTTCTTCATAGGCGGCAGATGGAAGATCCTCTCTGCGTTCTTACCCAGAATCATATCTACTTCATCCGACTTAAGACCATATTCAGCTCCCACTTCCTTGACCGCCCTGATAGCGCCTTCCGGATCACCGACCCGGTGCGCATAGTCTGTCCCGATGATCATTTGCTGCGGACCGACCCACTCGAGGCAGCATTTCATCGCCGGCTTGTAAAAGGAGGTGGTATCAGGATAGACCCTGTTCTTGTACGTAACGTCCGGCGGCTCCTTAAGCTCGATGCCCCACTCCTTGCCATAGCCTTTATATGCATCCTGTATCCGGCGCACGAAATAGGGGACCGTGCCGCCCAGATGCCCATGGACAAGGGTGAGCTTTGGGTATTTCGCAAACACACCCTGGAAGATCAGGCTCATAACCGCCATGCTCGTGTCTAGCGTATAGCCCCAGAGCTGGTAGGGCAGCCGCATCATATCCATGACGGATGCTGTGAGAGGAACGGCAGGGTGAACCAGAAAAGGCATGTCATACTTATTGGCAATCTCGTAGATGGGATGAAACTTTTCCAGAAAAACAGGCTCCCCATTCACGTTCGAGAACATCTGGATGCCCACAGCACCCATTTTCTTGCAGCGCTCCAATTCTTCACATGCTGCGTCCGGATCCTGGTACGGCAGGGATGCCATGTGATAGAACCGTCCCGGATATTTCCTCGCGGCCTCAGCAAGATGGTCATTACACTTCTTGGCCCAGTAAATACCCGCATCCCTTTCAAGAGATTCCGGCCCGGGGATAGTAACAGTCAGAAGCTGCGTATCGAGGCCGGCTGCATCAAGGTCACGTATTCTGGCCTCCAAATCATAATGGCCGGCCCTGTCAATATGCGCCACGGGCACGCCCTTAAAATACATGCGGTAATGCGTGCCGCTGTCATGGATGCAGTAAGGCGTTTTGTCCTTGCCTCTTGAGATGAGATACTCCATATACTCCATCGGATACCAATGACAATGTACATCGACCGTTCTTTGTCCCATGAATTCCTCCTCTCTTATTTGTTTTTGCTAATCGATTGTCTACAAAGCTTGCGGAAACGCAATGTATGTGCCCGCATTTATTTGCGAGCCTCTTGTTTCCATCACCCCCTTTTTCCTCCCATTCACCACCAGCCCTCCTTTGCAAGATTCCCAACCCATTTCTTCAGGTGAACAGGCCAGGATTACGACCAGCTCCATTGTCTCTATAACCCATGGCTTTGGAAATGAGGGCGGCTGTTTTTCGAGTCTCCCGTATAACCTTGTCGACGCCTTTCTCGTCTTCCGAGGAGGAAACAAAACTGACCCCAACCGCTGCTACCACCTCTTTCGAAGAATCACGGATTGGCGCACCAACACCGGTGACGCCCTCGATAACCTCTCCCTCATCCACGCAATACCCTTCCGATCGGATAACGGCCAGCCTCTCCTTGTAACGTCTCTCGTTGGTGATTGACTTCTTCGTGAGTGGCGAGAGAGGATGCCTTTTCAAGAGTTCAGTCACCTTTTCGCTCGAGAGGTGCGCCATGAGGACATTTCCCAGCATGCCGAAGAAAGGCGGTCGCCTGGTTCCTATTTGTGACCCAAATCTGATAAGGTTTAAAGGGTTCTCCTTTTTGTCCAGATAGACAAGTTGTCCTTCCTGGAGTATTCCCAGAAAAACCGTCTTGCCCAGTTTTGCCTGCAGATTAATCAGATAAGGAGCGGCAATCCTCCTGAGTGAAAACGAGGCGAAGACGACACTGCCCAGCTCGAAGAGCTTAAGTCCGAGTGAGTATTGTCTCGTCTCTTTGTTGAGCATGAGGAAGTCGTAGTGTACGAGGGTCGAGCAGAGCCGCAGCACCGTAGCCTTCGGTAGATGTACAGCCTCGGACAGCTCGGCGAGGCTAAACTTCGGCTGTTCAGCGTTAAACGCGCTCAGAATCTGGAGTGACCTTTCAAGAGACTTGTTGTTGTAAAGCATGGCAGTTCAACCTTCCAGCTTATTGAGTGGTCATGTATTTCATTTATCGAAATACATATTCATTTATCGAAATTTTAGCAAACATACCCGTTCCCTTGTCAAGAAAAAAATGAAAACGCTGAGTCCACAGCCCAGGCATACATAGTGTATTTTTTCACGTACATTTTTTTCTTGACAATCAAAGTGCACTTTCTGTTACAATTTCACTAAACGGATACTTGTTTCATTAATTGCAACGCTATGATAACAAGAGGAGTTGTTGCTGCCAATACGAAACAGGTCTCCGACGAAGAGGGCTAAAACCAAAAAGGGGAGGAACTATGGAAAAAGAGGACAGACAGGATGGCGTGACGAGGCGAAACTTTATCAAGCTGGTTGGGGCTGCAGGCATCGCCGCTACAGGTAGTTCGTTCTTATCCAGACCTTCTCGGGCAGCCAGGGATCACATTCTGATCGGCCACCCTACGCCGGCCACCGGGCCCATTGCGCCTTTTGGGGAAACCTCTGCGTGGGCGGACGATCGTGCTACGGCAGAAATCAACAAAGATGGCGGCATCTTCATTAAGGAGCTGAACAGGAAACTGCCTGTCAGGATCAAGGCCGTGGACACCGAAAGCAATCCCACCAAGGCTGCCGAGGTGGCTTCAAAGCTGATCCTACAGGATAAGGTTGATCTCATGGTGGTGCTGCACACTCCGGATACCGTCAACCCGGTAGGGGCCACGTGCGAAAGGTATGAGGTCCCGTGCATCTCCTCAGTGGCGCCCATCGAGCCGTGGTTAACAGGCGGTCCGTACAAATGGACCTTTCACTACTTTTGGAACCTCGACCAGATCATCACCGTCTTCACAGGCATGTGGAATCAATTCGCAGACCAGACAACGAAGGTGGTGGGAGGCTTCTGGCCGAATGATCCTGACGGCACAGTGTGGGCTCAGGAGTTTGGGAAAAAGTTGAGTTCCATGGGATATCGCGTGGTGGATGTGGGAAGGTTTCCCTATGGCATGCAGGATTTCGGCGCTTTTATAAGCACATGGAAAAAAGAAAAGGTTGATATTCTTACCGGCGTACCGGTTCCGCCCGATTGGGCCACGTGCTGGCGGCAGTGTTACCAGCAGGGCTTTGTTCCCAAGTTTGCAACAGTCGGAAAGGCGCTTCTTTTCCCGGCCGCCGTCGAAGCTCTTGGCGGGAATTTACCCAATGGCCTGACAACAGAGGTCTGGTGGACGCCCCTGCATCCATTCAAATCATCCCTGACAGGGGCAACGTGCCAGCAACTGGCCGATTCCTGGACCGCGAAGACAAAGAGGCAATGGACGCAACCAATGGGTTTTGATTATGCGGCCTTTGAGATTGCCGCTGATGTGCTGAAGCGGGCAGGTTCCCTGGACAAGAAAAAGATCAGGGATGCCCTGGCCAGCACGAATCTGGACACCGTGGTCGGCCCAATCAAATTTAATGAAAAGAATTTTTCCCTCACCCCTCTCGTGGGGGGACAATGGGTAAAAGGTAAGAAGTGGCCCTGGGAACTCCAGGTTGTTTACAACAAAGAGGCCACCAAGATCCCGACGACGGGGAAGATGCTCTTCCCGATCCCAAAATCGTAAATCAGCCAAGCTCCAAAGAGCAAGGCCTCGGAGGAGGAACCCTGCCTTTTATGGGTTCGCTCCTCCCCTGAGGACACCAGAGACTATGGCCCCGTCCATCCTAACCGTCGAGAGATTAACGAGATTCTTCGGAAATCTCATGGCTGTTCACGATCTCAGCCTTGAACTGCATCGTGAAGAGATACTCGGCGTCATCGGCCCAAATGGTGCGGGAAAAACCACCCTTTTCAACCTCATTGCTGGTCAGATCAAACCTCACCGGGGAAGGATTATGTTCAACAACACGGATGTAACGTACGCCGGAACCCATGAAAAATGCCGCATGGGGATGGCTCGCACCTACCAGATTCCGAGACCCTTCTCAAACATGACGGTTCTGGAGAACCTTTTGGTTGGTGCAGTATACGGCGCGGGATTGGGCAGGAAGAAGGCAAGATTGAGATGTGAAGAAGTCTTGACGACGACCGGCATGTTAGCAAAGAGGAATGCGCTCGCGGGGTCTTTGACACTCCTGGACAGGAAGAGACTGGAACTGGCAAAGGCCCTGTCGACTAATCCCGCGCTTCTGTTGATCGACGAGGTTGCAGGAGGCCTTACCGAGCATGAGGTGGAGGAGGTTCTCTCGATTATCCACGCGTTGCGGAAGAACGGGGTGACTATTTTGTGGGTGGAGCACATCATGATGGCTATGAAGAAGGGACCTGACCGTTTACTCGTGATGAACCTTGGCCATGAAATCTTCTCTGGAAAGCCTGAAGAAGCTTTCGAGTCAGAAGAAGTTCAAAGGGTCTATCTCGGGACCGAGAAGAACTGATCCTCATGCTGTCAGTAAAAAGTCTAGACGTTTTCTACGGGATGTTCCAGGCACTCTGGGACGTCACCGTGGACGTGGAGAAGGGGCAGATCGTATCTATACTCGGCGCCAATGGCGCAGGAAAGTCGACGCTGCTCAAAACGATTGTCGGTCTCATGAAAGCCAGCTCTGGTTCCATTCGCTTCGACGGACAGCAGATCAATCATCTCGAGCCCCATGAAATAGTCAATCTGGGAATCTCTCTGGTCCCAGAAGGCCGTAGGATTTTTTCCAGCCTAACCGTCCTGGAAAACCTTCTCATTGGCTCCTATACCCCGAAGGCCCGCCCTCACAGGAGAGAGATCCTCGATACTATCTTCCAACTTTTCCCGCCTCTCAAGGAGAGACGAAAAGTAATAGGAACAAATTTGAGCGGGGGAGAACAGCAGATGCTGGCCATAGGCCGAGCGCTAATGTCACAACCCCGTCTGATTATTTTCGACGAGATTTCTCTCGGGCTGAGTCCCTTGGTGGTGACCATGCTTTACGAAGCGATCAGGAAAATCGGCCGGGAGGGAGTCACCGTCATCCTGGTGGAGCAGGATGTTAAAAGAAGTCTCGAGGCTGCTTCGCTGGCGTATATTCTGCAGGAGGGAAGGGTGAGCCTGAAAGGAGATCCGAAACGGTTTACAGACAATGAGGTGAAAGAGGCCTATTTCGGGCTATAGATGAGAGAAGGGACTGCACAATGTTAACTTCCCTGGAGCCTTTGCTCAATGGAATCCTTCTGGGGGGCCTTTACGCGGTCATAGGTATAGGGCTCGCCCTGACCTTCGGAATCATGAGACAGGTGAACCTGGCGCATGGCGAGCTGATGATTCTTTCCAGTTACCTTAGCCTGGTCTTCATCAGCCTACTCGGCCTTCATCCGTTGCTCACGCTGTGCCTTGTTTTTCCATCCCTCTTTATCATCGGATACCTGATCCAGACTTACCTTTTCAACCGGGTTCTTGGAAGGGGGATGGAGCCTTATCTCATGGTCTCTTTTGGGCTATCCATCATTCTGCAAAACGCCATGCTTAAAGTATTCACTCCGGACGCTCGCTCGCTCAAGACGAGTCTTGCGATTCAGAGCCTTGATGTGTACGGCCTTTTTCACGTGCCAGTGATCTATCTCGTCGACTTCACAGGAGGCATTGTGCTGATCGGCCTTCTCCACTTCTTCATGAAAAAGAGCTATCTTGGATGGGCGATCCGCGCTTCAGGTGATGACTTGTCCACATCCAAGCTCATGGGTGTCAACACCGCCAGGGTTTATGCCATAGCAATGGGCATTGCGGCCGTTACGGCTGCGATGTCTGGAGTTCTCGTCGGCATGACGTTCACCTTTTATCCTCATTCCGGCACTCAATATCTGATCGTTGCCTTTGGCGTCGTGATTATCGGTGGCATGGGGAGTCTTTGGGGTACGTTCCTCGGGGGTCTCATCCTAGGCGTTGCTCAGCTCATGGGCGGGCAATTCCTCGGACCGGGATTTCAGCTTCTTTCGGGCTACCTCATTCTTCTCATTGTATTGACCATAAGACCTCAGGGCTTGTTGGGGAGAAAATAAAATGTCGACCGGCCAGATGCGTCTTTTAGTTTTGACGTTATTTCTGATAGCGTTGATTACACTTCCCTTATGGGGTTCCCGTTATGTAGTGTCCGTCGTCATGCTCATTTGCCTCCATGTGACGATCGCCTCCATGTGGAATCTTTTGGCCGGTTATTCAGGGCTTATATCTCTAGGGCAGCAAATGTTCATCGGCATTGGCGGATATACGCTGGCTGTATCTTCGATGTATTACGGATTTCCAATTTCTCTCAGTGTTCTTGCCGGGGGAGTTGTCTCTGTCATCCTCGCTCTCGTCATCTCGAGGCCGGTCTCTAGAATGAGAGGGGTCTATTTCGCGGTTGGGACATGGATCATTGCAGAGACACTTGGGATTACCTTTAGTAACTGGGGGTATGTGAGATACGGAATGGGGCTGTTTATTCAACCTGCCTATAAACTTTCCATACCCTCGATCTATTATGCCGCCGTGATTCTCGGAGTCTGTTCTGTCCTTCTTGTCTATCTTCTCCTCCGTTCTAACCTTGGTCTAGCACTCATGGCTATTAGAGATGACGATGGTGCGTCCGAGGCCGTGGGCGTCAATATCTTTCGCTGCAAACTGGCCTGTTTCCTGATCAGCGCCTTTGTCACGGGCCTCGCGGCGGGCGTCCTCTACCTTAACACAATCTTTATCCAACCCTTTGAAGCGTTCGGTATCGGCTGGACCGTCAAGCTACTCTTCATCGTTATTATCGGCGGTATGGGGACGGTGGAAGGGCCCGTTGTAGGAGGCATTATTTTTGTGCTTCTTCAACAATTCCTTTCCGACTACGTCGGATTCAATCTCATGATTCTGGGCACCATTACGATTGCCACAATCTTCTTTGCTCCCAGAGGGATTGTAGGAACATTTCAGAATAGGTTTCATTTCGAGTTCTTTCCAATACGACGTCAATAGCCGGAAAGAAGTCATTTGCCATTGAAAACCGGACTCTTCTTGGCAAAGAAGGCTTCAATCCCTGCGATCGCATCCTGCGAGTGCGCCACCTTGTCGTATTCCTCAAGTTCCACTTTCATTGCCTCTTCAATGTCCAGCTCGCTCCCTCTATTGACAGCCCTCTTGATGGCTTTCAGAGCAAATGGCCCGTTAAGTGCAATCTTCTTGGCTATACCGTCAGCCTCCTCTGCAAGAGACTCCATACCACACACCTTCTGCACAAGCCCGCACTGCTCTGCTTCGGCGGCACCCAGCATAGTGCCCGTGAACATCATCCACTTGGCCATGCCGACACCGCAGATCCGTGAAAGCATCTGTGTTCCACCATAGCCCGGCATAAGGCCGAGCTTCGCTTCAGGAAGGCCGAACTTTGCATTCTGAGAAGCAATCCTTATATCGCAGGCAAGGGCGAGCTCCAGCCCCCCGCCGAGCGCATAGCCATTGATTGCCGCAATTACCACTTTACTCGAATTCCTTATGCGCGAGAAAATATGCTGCCCCTTTGTAATCAAGGCGGTGCGCTCCTCCCCTGCGTCCAGGATCTCCTTCACATCGGCTCCGGCCACGAAGGATTTCTGCCCTGAGCCGGTGATCACCACCGCGACGACGTCCTGGTC
>DATKNH010000015.1 GCA_035541455.1 Syntrophorhabdales bacterium | reverse complement strand
TCGCATAGAAATAATCCACTTTTACCATACCGCCGATGGTGAGATCCCATCTGCTCGTCGCGCTGCCGGCGTAGCTCATGGCAGGAAGGGCGAGCATAACAGCGATAAACAAAATGACTACCTTTTTCATGCTTCCTCCTTCGCCTAAAATTTAGATACAGTCAAAAATCTGTATCCCGCTGCAACTACTAAGAAAAAATGGCCTCACCTCCTTCCATTAAAGCTTTTTAATCTTACTTATAGCAGCGTGCACGCAGACTGTCAAGAAAAAAATTAAATTTTTTTAATAAAAGCGCACAGGCTCTCTTTACATCTCCCCGGAAAAAGAGTAAAAAAAGCCATACCGTAGAATAAGCTGATTCTCAAAAGGAGCCGCTATGGAGAGCATCCACCGCATGGAGCCGAAGGACAGAATGATACTTGCCCTAGACCTGGAGCATTTTCAGGAAGCTCAAAAGCTTGTCAGAGAGTTCAAATATCACGTGGGCATGTTCAAGGTCGGCAAGCAGCTTTTCACCCACTGCGGCACCAAGATAATAGATTTCATCAAGATGAACCAGGCCAGGGTCTTTCTCGACCTTAAATACCATGACATACCGAATACCGTCTCCAAGGCCGGTATCGAGGCAATGAAGCTGGGTATCGACATGTTTAATGTACACGCGTCAGGCGGGTTCACCATGATGCAGGAGACACGGTCAGCACTCCAGGATGCGTCAAAAAAGCTCGTGCTGGAACGGCCGAAGATCATCGCGGTGACGGTGCTGACCAGCATAGATGACGCTGAGCTTCAAAAACTCGGTCTCGGGGTGACCGCAGCCGAATGGACACGCAAACTCACGCTGCTCACGAAGGAAGCGGGACTCGATGGCGTGGTAGCCTCGGGGCACGACATAGAAACGATCCGGTCGCTCTGCGGCAAGGATTTTATTATCGTCACCCCGGGCGTGCGCATCGGGGAGGGTAAAGACGACCAGAAGAGAACCATCACGCCCGGCGAGGCGATCCGGAAAGGGGCAACGTACATCGTGCTGGGAAGGACAGTCCTCACAGCCGCAAACCCGAAGGAGACGCTGAAACAGATTGAAAAGGAGATAGGGCGTGCTTCTTCTGGATAACAGGAACAGCATCCTCGAAGCGCTGCGCATTCACCCGACACAGGCGAAGAGATTATGGATAGAGGCCGGTTACGAGCGCACGGCAGACAGAATCATACATGAGGCCAGAAGGCTCGGCCTCTCTTTCCGGATCCTCCCTCACGAAGAATTCGCACGCCGTTTTAAAGGCAACCGATCGCACATCTGCCTTGAACGCGAGGCCTTCGCTTACGGGGATCCCGACCTCCTCCTCAAGGAGATCGTTTCTGCGGGGAGAACCTTCCTCGCGGCCTTTGACGGTATATCCGATCCGCAAAACCTGGGCAACGCCCTTCGAACAGCGGCCTGCCTCGGGACGGGCGCCGTCATCCTCCCGAAAGACAGGTCATGCGGTGTTACCGAAACCGTGAGCAGCATCGCCATGGGCGCAACAGAGCACGTACCAGTCGTACAGGTAGTCAACCTCCACAGATACCTTGAATCGCTGAAAGAAAAAAACGTCTTCTGTTTCGGCCTTGACGAACGGGGGGAGAAGAACATCTGGGAGCTCGACCTCACCATACCACTCTGCCTGGTCTTGGGAAGAGAAGAGGGAATGCGAAGGCTCACCCGGGAGACATGCGACGAGATCGCGCGCATACCCACCACAGGCAATTTCCCCAGCCTTAACGTTGCAACATCCTTCGCAATAGCCGCGTACGAAGTGGCAAGGCAGAGAAAGAAATCTCAATGTTGAATATCTAAATCCTAAACAAATCACAATATCTAATCATCTAAACGAACTTTCAGCCAAGCCTTCACTTAAGGTTTTGGAAATTTGACGTTGTTTGAGATTTCGACATTCGGATTTCGATATTCACGTGATGCCGGAAGACTTCACGTGCGGTAGGAGGCGTTGATTTTAATATAGTCGTACGTCAGATCGGTAGTGAACATATCATAAGAAGCTTTACCGTCGTGCAGGTCAACGACAAGCTCTAATTCGTGCTTATCCATTAATCGCTTCAGCTTCTCTTCTGAAAAAGGCACCTCAACGCCGCTCAGCGCCAGGCGTTCGCCCTGCAACACGATCTCTACCTTATCGGGCTTAATGGGAACGTTTGCATCGCCTGCTGCAGCAATGATCCTTCCCCAATTAGGGTCACAGCCGAAAAACGCGGTCTTTACGAGGGGTGACACAGAAATCCTGCGCGCCACCCTCTCTGCCACTTCTTTATTTTGGGCGCCGGCAACAGTGATGTGAATGACCTTTGTGGCTCCTTCACCGTCCCGCACAATCAGGAAGGAAAGCTCTTTCATGACGTCCAACAGATTCTCCTTGAATAGGGCCATGTCCGAGACCGGCTTTCCTCTGCGCCGCGAGAAGAGCATCACCGTGTCATTGGTGCTCGTGTCTCCGTCCACGCTTATTCGTTCAAAACTTTCGCGGCCCATGGCAGGGATCAACCTTTTGATCTGTTCGTCCGGCACCACGCAGTCGGTAAAGAGAAAAGAGAGCATCGTTGCAAAGAGCGGGTTGATCATGCCCGCGCCTTTCGCCACGCCTTCAATGCTGCCACCGTTCCTGCCGGGTATGGCCGCCTGCACCAGTTTCGGATACGTGTCAGTGGTCATAATCGCCCGCGCGAGCTGTTCTATGTTCTTTTCCCTGAGTCCTCGTTTAAGCGGGGGCAGAGCAGCGATTATTTTTTCGATCGGCAGCCTTTTCCCGATGACGCCGGTAGACGCAAAGAGAATCTCATCCTCTCGTATGGCCAGCTCGACCGCGAGCGCTGAGGCGATCTTCTCGAGATCGCGGATTCCATCATTCCCCGTGCACGCGTTGGCGCACCCGCTGTTGACGAGAAGGGCGCGGACATCTCCTTTCACCCTTTTCCTGTTGTAGAGAATGTGGGCTGCCTTGACTCTGTTCCTGGTGTAAAGCGCGGCCACCCGGGCGGGCTCCGAAAAATAGACGAGCCCCAGATCAAGGCCGGCCGGCTTCAACCCTGACGCAACACCGGAAAATAATATACCCTTCACGCGCTCACTCCTCCCGCATGCTTTTTGTGCTGTTTGACCTTGAGTCGCGACCCCACTGCGAACATGCAAAAATTAGCTATAATACGGGGAATCCACTAACAACACGGACCTCCGCACTCCGCTTTTCACCGGAGCGACGACCCGGAGGATCCTTTCACCACGTTCTGTCCCGCGAGCCTTGCGTCTTGCGCCGTAAGCCCACCTCACTTACTTGCGCCGCAGCACCTCTTGTATTTTTTACCGCTGCCACAGGGACAGGGATCGTTTCTTCCGATCTTCTTGCTCTTCTCGTGCTCGGGCTCCGGTCCATCAGACCGGTTCATGAACATGACCGGCATCTCCGGTTTCTCTATTTCCTGACGCGCCGGCTGGATGGCGAATAGTTTTCTCACCGTGTCCAGCTTTACGCGCTCCAGCATATCGAGGAATATCTCAAAACTCTCCCGCTGGTATTCGCGCAGCGGGTCCTTCTGGCCGTAGCCCCGAAGACCGATACCTTCCCGCAGATGATCGAGGGAAAGCAGATGCTCCTTCCAGTGCACGTCGAGAGAGCTCATGGCAATGTACTGTTCGATGCTGCGGAGTGTCTCCGCGCCGAACTCTTTCTCCTTGGCATCGTAGGCAGAGAGCATCGTTGTCTTCACTGCCTCGAGCAAGCCTGGCTTTGTCATCGACTTTATGTCCTGATGATCGAGATCGAAATGGAGGAAGAAGGTTTCAAATATCCTGTTCTTGAGAGAAGCCATATCCCACTCCTCGGGATAGACTTTCTCAGGAGCGCACTCACCGACAAACTCCTCGCAAAGTTCCTCAACCATCTCGAGTACGCGCTCCTTCATGTCGCCGTCACTCAGCATCTCCTTGCGCATGCCGTAAACGGTTTCCCGCTGCTTGTTCATCACATTGTCATATTCGAGGAGATATTTTCGTATTTCGAAATTGTGCCCCTCGACTCTGGTCTGCGCGTTTTCGATCGCCTTGGTGATCAGCTTGTGCTCGATCGGCATGTCTTCATCCATGCCCAGCTTGCCGAGAAGCGGCGATATTCGCTCGGAACCGAAAATGCGCATAATCTCATCTTCCAGCGAAACATAAAATCGTGACGAACCCGGATCTCCCTGGCGGCCTGCCCTGCCCCGAAGCTGATTATCGATGCGCCGCGATTCGTGCCGCTCCGTGCCCAGTATGTGCAATCCACCCAGCTTTATGACCGCCTCTTTTTCTTTTTCGCAGATCCGGCGGGCTTCCTCCAGCGCTTTGGCGTTCTCTTCCGCGCCCTCTTTTCCTTTGGCGATGGTCAAGGCAAGAAACGAGGGGTTGCCCCCGAGGAGAATGTCTGTGCCCCTGCCTGCCATGTTCGTCGATATGGTCACCGCCTTCAGGCGGCCTGCCTGCGCCACGATCTCAGCCTCGCGCTCATGCTGCTTCGCGTTCAGCACGTGGTGCGGGACACCCCTGCGCTTGAGCATCTCCGCCAACCGTTCCGACTTATCTATCGAGAGCGTGCCGACGAGCACCGGTCTGCCCGCCGCGTAGTGCTCCTCAATCTCCTTGGCAGCAGCCTTGAACTTTTCCTTCTCCGTCCGATAGACCACATCAGGATAATTGGTCCGGATGAGGGGTCTATTAGTGGGGATCACCACAACATCCAGGTTATAGATCTTCTTGAACTCCAGCGCCTCGGTATCCGCTGTACCGGTCATGCCTGCAAGCTTTTTGTACATGCGGAAAAAGTTCTGGAACGTGACCGTAGCGAGTGTCTGGTTTTCCCTCTCTATCTTCACGTTCTCCTTGGCTTCCAGCGCCTGGTGGAGCCCGTCGCTGAAGCGTCTTCCGGGCATGAGCCTGCCCGTGAACTCATCGACGATAATTACCTTGCCATCTTTTACGATGTAGTCCACGTCCCGCGCGAAGAGCTCGTGAGCCTTCAGCGCCTGGTTGATGTGATGGAGAAAATCGACATACTTGGGGTCGTAAAGATTGTCGACTTTCAGGATTTTCTCGACCCGGGCCACACCCTCCTCGGTGAGATAGGCACTTTTCGCCTTCTCATCTATCATGAAGTCCTTTTCTTTCTTCAACTGGTAGATGAGCCTGTTGATCTTGTAGTACTTGTCTGTCGACTCCTCTGCAGGTCCTGAAATGATGAGCGGCGTTCTGGCCTCGTCAATCAGGATGCTGTCCACTTCGTCAACGATTGCATAGTGGAACTCTCTCTGGACAAAGTCCTCAAGAGAATACTTCATGTTGTCCCGCAGATAATCGAACCCGAACTCATTGTTGGTGCCGTAGGTCACGTCCGACCCGTAGGCTCTCTTGCGCTCTTCATCGTCCAGATCGTTCACGATAACGCCGACGCTCAAGCCCAGGAATTTGTACACGGGACCCATCCATTCAGCGTCCCTCTTTGCAAGGTAATCGTTGACGGTCACCACGTGCACACCGTTGCCTTCGAGAGCGTTCAGATAGACTGGCAGCGTGGCGACGAGCGTCTTTCCTTCACCTGTAGCCATTTCAGCTATGTTTCCCTCGTGCAGAAAGATGCCGCCCACAAGCTGAGAATCGAAGTGACGCATATTCAGGATGCGGCGTGCCACTTCCCGGACTGCGGCAAATGCCTCGGGCAGAATGCGATCGAGCTCTTCACCGTTGTCGATGCGCTCTTTAAACTGAGGCGTGAGCGCCTGGAGCTGGGTATCGGTAAAGCCCTGCATCTTCGGTTCGAGAGCGTTTGCTGCCTCCACCAGAGGATGGATCCGCTTCAGCTCTCGCTCATTTTTTGTGCCGATAACTTTTTTTAGTATAGTTCCAATCATAAATAAATTTTACCATACGGGCGGCCACTACGCAAAAGCCGCCCACGGAACGAGGCTAGAGGCAAAAGGCCAAAGGAGAGTGGCTAAAAGACGCCTTAATTGACCTTTTGTCCTGGGGCCCTTTCACTTTTGACCTTGAGCCTGCAGTTAATCGTGTGCTTCGGCCCAGTGCTTCCCCGTGCCGAGCGAGACTTTGAGCGGTACAGCGAGCTCCAGCACATGCTCCATCTCGTGCTGCACGATCTCTTTCATTACAGGAAGCTCTTCCTCTTTCGCCTCGAAGACGAGCTCGTCGTGTATCTGGATAATCAGGCGCGACGCCATGCCTTCTTCTTTCATTCTCCTGTGTATCTTCACCATTGCCAGTTTTATGATGTCGGCTGCGGTGCCCTGGAGGGGTGTGTTTATCGCCGTTCTCTCGCCAAATTGGCGCACCGCCGTATCAGGGTTGCGGAGTTCAGGTATGCGCCTCGTTCTACCGAGCAGCGTCTTGACAAACCCACGCTCCCGAGCAAATTCAAGGGTGGCGTCTATATACGCCTGCACGCCTTTGTGGCGTTGGAAATAATCATCGATATAGATTTGCGCCTCTTTGGGCGAGACACCAAGCTCCTTGGCCAGGCCGAAGCCGCTTATGCCGTAGACCACGCCAAAATTGATAACCTTCGCGGTGCGCCTCATTTCGGACGTGACGCCGGAGGGCTCAACCCTGAAGACTTCGCGTGCCACACGGGAATGAATGTCTTCCTCTTTTGAAAAAGCCTCCAGGAGCAGCTCGTCTCTCGACATATGAGCAAGCACCCTCAGCTCTATCTGAGAGTAATCGGCCGACAGAAGAACAAAGCCGTCATCGGCAACAAATGCCTCGCGTATTTTCCGTCCCTCGTCTCCCCTCACGGGGATGTTCTGCAGGTTGGGATCAGAGCTGCTCAACCTTCCGGTCGCAGCTACCATCTGATTAAATGACGCGTGGATGCGCCCTGTTTCGCTGTTTATAAGCGTTGGCAGGACGTCGATATAGGTGTTCTTCAGCTTGCTGAGCGTCCTGTACTGGAGCACTTCCGAAGGCAGGCCGTGGAGAGGCGCGAGCATCTGGAGCACCTCGTTGTCGGTTGAGTAGGCAGTCTTTGTCTTTTTGCCCGTGGGAAGATTCAGCTTATCAAAAAGAATGCGGCCCAACTGTTGCGGGGAATTTATGTTAAAGCTCTCCCCTGCGAGATCGTAAACTTTTTTCACGATGACGTTAAGCCTGTTGTCAAAGTCAACGGAAAGAGCAAGCAACGCTTGTCTATCCACCTTGACCCCGCGAAATTCCATGTCTGCAAGTACTTCAACAAGGGGCATCTCAACGTCGTAAAAAAGCGGCAGGAGTCCATCCTCTTCCATGCGCCCGGATAGCACCCTTGCCAGTTCAGGAAGAAGGAAAGCCCGCTCTCGCACCAATTCCGCAGGGCTCTGACCGGACGACGACGCATCGAGAAACTCCTCCAGCAATCCGTCGATCCCGTACTCCTTCCTCAACGGATTTATCAGATAAGCGGCGAGCATGGTGTCTATGAATGGGGCTCGCGTCGCCCCCTCCCCCGCACCCGCACGCGGGTACCCGGCCGTCGGAGCCTCCCCTCCACCCACTGACGTGGGTACCCGGGAGCCGTGCTCGCTAGATAGACTCGCATTGGCTCGGCGGTGTAGATCTACGCCTGCTTTCTTTGCCAGTACGAGGAGGGGCTTGAGGCTGTGGGCTATGGTCTGGCCCGATGCGGCCATGATATCGAACAGCTCTGCCTCTCTGCGGGAAAAGAAGACCTTCTCGCCATCCGAGGCTGCAAAGGCTTCAAAGTACACCTGATACGCGCCCTTCCCCTGCAGTTCGGCGGCGATTGCGATAGACTCCTTATTCAGCTCTCCGGATGTTCCCTCCTTCCACCCCTTTGTTCCGTTGCCCTCCTGCTTCAGCTCGCGGTAGAGGTTTGTGAATTCAAGCTCTCTGTAGAGCCTCCGAAGCGCTTGCGTGTCGGGCTCCTTCATCGTAAGGTCTGAGGTCGACCTGCTGAGAGGAACGTCTAACCGAATGGTCGCCAGCTGTTTGCTCAAGAAGGCGTTATCCCTGTTTGCCTTCAACTTTGCTTTCACCGCCTGCTTGCTTATCTCTTCGATATGCTCGTAAATCTCCTCTATGGTGCCAAAGGCATTCACCAGTTCCCGGGCGGTCTTTTCTCCAATGCCGTAGACACCCGGTATGTTGTCAATCGCGTCGCCGCAGAGAGCAAGAAAATCTCGTATCAACGCAGGCTTCACGCCGAATTTCTCGGTGACCTCCTGTTCTCCCAGGACAGCGCTCTTCATGCTGTCAAACACGAAAATATTGCCGGCGACGAACTGCATCATGTCCTTATCGCCCGTCACAATATAGAGCTCGACGTCGCTGCCTTTCAGCTTTTCCACCAGCGTGCCTATCACGTCGTCCGCTTCGACGCCCTCTTCTTCGAGCAGGGGGATGCCCATGGCTTCTACAATTTTTTTCACGTAGGGGATCTGGACCGGCATGTTGGCAGGCATCGGAGCGCGTGTTGCCTTGTATTCTTTGAATATCTCCTCCCGGAAAGAGGGAGCTTTTGAATCGAAAATTGCGATCACGTCGTCCGGCTTCTGTTCATTGACGAGTTTCCGGAGCATGTTCGTGAACGCATAGGTAGCGTTCGTCGGCACACCTTTGGAATTGGCAAGGTATGGTGTCGCGTGATACGCGCGATAAAGATACGAGTGCCCGTCGATGAGGAAGATTCGCTTTGCTTCAGCCATGTAAAACCTCGTTATGAGAAAAACTGTTGCGGGTTACGTGTTACGGGCTACAAACAGAACCACGTTACGAGTTACACGCATTGGACAGATGCATTGGCCCTTGAACCCGTAACTCGGAACCCGGAACTCGTAACGGGTTTCTGCCTGTCACGCATTCGCGGGAACGTAACTGCAGTACGGCTCCTCCTGCAGGACATCGCCCTTTAATTCCAAAGCGCGCGCCCTGCACCCACCGCAGATCCGGAGGTACTTGCAGGATCCGCATTTTCCCTTGTAGCCACGCAGATCCCGGATGGCATTGAATACGGGTGAGCCTTCCCAGACTTTTTGTACCCCTTCCTTTCTCACATCTCCGGAGGCCATCTCCAGATAACCGCAAGGTTGCGCGATGCCCTGATGGGAAATAAAAAGAAAGCTTTTGCCGGCCAGACAGCCGGCGCTTTTCGGCGTATCTCCTTTTTCCTTTACGATCCTGTAGTAGTGAGGCGCGCATGTCACCTTCATCTCCAGTTCATTCCTTGTCTCGATGGAATAGAGCCACTGGAGCACATCTTCATACATCCTCGCGTTGAGCTCTTCCCCTTTCAATCCCTCGCCCCTGCCCACGGGGACAAGCAGAAACACGTGCCATGCCACAGCGCCAAGGCTTTTGACCAGCTCGTAAATCTCCGAAAGATGATCGACATTGAGGCGTGTTACGGTCGTATTGATCTGAAAAGGCAGACCCACCCTGTTAAGGATCTTCGCCGCGCGCATGACCGATGCGAATGAACCAGCCACCCCCCTGAAGCTGTCATGACTTTCCGCGTTGTTACCATCCAGGCTCATGGAGACCCGCATGATACCCGAATCCCGCAGCCGCTCGGCCACCGGCTCCTCTACCAAGGTTCCATTCACGGCGATCACAAGCCTGAGCCCTTTCTGGCGTCCGTACTCTATGATTTCAAAAATATCCTCTCTCAGCAAGGGCTCGCCACCCGTCAGGATAATCGTCGGGCTCGCGAACGAGGCAATGCTGTCGAGCACATTCTTGCACTCCTCTGTTGTCAGTTCTCCCTCAAACGGGCCGCAGCTGGCACGGGCGCGGCAGTGGATACAGTTCAGGTTGCAGTTGCGGGTCAGCTCCCACGCAACCATTCTGAGCGGCGGCCCGCCCGAGCCTTGAGTTTCAGGACCGTGAGCTGTGAGCCGTGAGCTGTGAGCAGGCTCTTCTTTCACATCTTTTGTCTCAGGATTGGATGTCTTGCTTTTCATGACCCCTGACCGATGCCCCATGACCCTATCTTGGTAGCCATTCTGCCAGATCCTTCGCAAAGTAAGTGATGATGATATCAGCGCCTGCCCGCCGTATGGCAAGGGTCGATTCGGTCACGATCCTCTGGTAGTCCAGATAGCCCATAGACGCGGCAGTCTTTATCATCGTGTACTCTCCACTCACCGAGTAAGCAGCCAGGGGCCGGTTGATCTCTTTACGCGCACAAGCAAGTATGTCAAGGTAGAAGAGGGCCGGCTTCACCATAATGATATCGGCTCCCTCTTCGACATCCAGCGCTATTTCCCGCAGAGCCTCTCTTTGATTTGGCGGGTCCATCTGGTAGCTCCTCCGGTCGCCGAACTGCGGTGTCGATTCCGCAGCGTCCCTGAACGGACTGTAGAGACCCGATGCGTACTTCGCCGCATAACTCATGATGGGAATGTGATAAAACCCCTTTTCATCGAGGAGCTGCCGGACGGCTCTTACTCTTCCGTCCATCATGTCCGAGGGAGCAACAACATCAGCGCCGGCCTCGACCTGCGCAAGGGCCGATCGTGCAAGAATCTTCAACGTCTCATCGTTGTCCACGTCGCCATCCCTGATGATGCCGCAGTGACCGTGGCTGGTGTATTCGCAGAGGCAGAGATCTGTGATCACAAGGATATCCGAACCGAACCTCTTTTTGATCTCCCTCACAGCCTTCTGTACAATGCCCTGTTCGTCGAAAGCAGCGCTACCGATTTCGTCCTTGTGCTCGGGCACTCCGAACAGGAGAACTGCCGGAAGGGAAAGGCTCTTCACCTGTTCAACCTCCTTCAGGAGGCCGTCTATGGAAAACTGATGTACGCCCGGCATTGAGGGAATGGGAATACGTTCGTCTGCCATCTCTTTTACGAAGAGCGGGTAGACAAGATGCTGCCGGGTCATCTCAGTCTCCTGGATCAACCCCCGGAGCTTTTCGTTTCTTCTCAGTCTTCTTGGTCGGTATTCGGGAAATGGCATCAGCGCACCTTCCGTTGCAGTGAAGTAGGGGTCTATTATAGCATGAAAAGAATTGTTACGGACTGCGGGTCGAACGGATCAATCGGTATGTTCCTTTTCCAAATTCTAAATTCTAAGCACGAAATTCTAAACAATATCTAATCACCTGATATCCAATGTCCTAAAACACTACACTTCATCTACCGGACCGCTCCTAAGTTTAGACATTTTGAACATTGTAATTTGTTCAGGATTTCGATCACCCGCAAGGCGGGTACCCGGGATTTAGAATTTAAACCGGTGCGGTTCACGGCTCACCTGTCTCTGTCCTTAACGGACTGCGCTGAGAAAGGCGAGCAGGCCCAGCACCATCACGATCGTGCCCGAGATCCGATTTGTCCAGCGGATCGTCCCCGGGGTCAATTTCCTGTGAAGCAGGCTCACGCATCCGGTAAGAAGGAACCACCAGAGCACCGCTCCTGCCAGCACGCCCGCAATGAGCAGAATCAGGGAGGGATAATCGAGACGGCTCAATGTCACACCGAGACTCGTGAACAGGGCCACAAAAAAGAGAATGGTCACGGGGTTGATGAGGGTAAGAAGAAAGGTAGAGACGTAGATATGGGCGACATCCTGCCCTGTCACCGCGCAGGACCTTTCCACCGGCTTTGAAAGAAAGATCCTGAACCCGAGGAAAACAAGCCCGCAGGCGCCGACAATACTGATACCCAGCGCCTGCTCCTCGAGAAATTTCGAAACAAACGTGAAACCGAAGCCTGCGATGACGCAGAAAACCATGTCTGCCGTGGCAGCGCCGAGACCGCAGACAAACCCGCGCAATCTGCCTTCCGTCAATGAACGGTTTATGCAAAGAAGCCCGATGGGTCCTAAAGGCGCTGAAACCGCCGCCCCTATGATAAGACCCTTGAGGAAAAAGGCAAGATGCATGCTGGTAGAATGGCCTTTCAGCCGGGTAGACTCTATCAGAGGCTTTGCGTTCTTGTCAACGTGGGCGGCACGAGGACTGCCCGTTGTTGACTCTAAACTTCCTTTTTGCTATCGTGGTACGAAACCGCGGGAAAAACAGCACAAAATGGAGAGCGTAGAGATTGTCAGCATCGACCGGACCGACAAGAGATTCTGCGTATCCTTTCCCCTCAAAAATCAGTCGCTCTTCGATTCCCTTAAAACATTCGGCATACGAATGCCTCTTCTGCTCCTCGATACGAAGCCGCATCGTGTCGTCACAGGCTTCAGGAGGCTCGAGGCGTCTTGCCGTCTCGGGCTGACAAGGGTGCCGTGCATCATCATGAGCATGAACGAAAAGGACGCGTTGTTGACCGCAATCAACGACAATATCGCAAGACCCCTCAACATTGTCGAGGGTGCGCTGGCACTCGAAAAGATGTTGCGGTTTGGCTTCCTGCTTGATGAGATTTACGCGACGATGAAACTCCTCGGTTACGAACCCCACGAGAAGCTTCTGGGAAAGCTCGTGGAGGTTGCCCGTAGTGATGACGGCGTAAAGGAATTCCTTGTCAGGCAGAGAGCCAACATGACCCATGTGGAGCTCCTCCTGGGATTCAGCAGCGCCGAACGCAGGAGTGTGATCGCGTTTCTTGGCGATATGCACATGACCTCAAGCCAACTGAGAGAAATCTTCCAACTCCTTCTCCTGGTGAGACTTAAAGAAGGGAAGATCCTGTTCGAAGAGTACCCCTCTCTTGACAACGCGGATGCTATGAAACTGTTTCTCAAGAAAAGAACTCACCCGACCCTTGCCGGCCTCGAGCAGCAACTGAGAGAGACACTGCAGGCGGCAAGCCTCCCCCCTCAGGTCTCTGTGAAGGTTGACCCCTTCTTCGAAAAGGATTGGGTGGACATCGGCATAAAAGCGCGGAACGTAACCCATGTGAAAGAAGCAATCAAAAGCCTGGATACCTTCATCGAGACAGGCCGCCTCAGGAGCATACTTGAACTTACCAAAGGTACGCACAGAAACTAGAGGGAACCTGGTAAGGAATTGCCCCGGAACCAGGAATCACATCTGCTGCGGCTACAAGACGATCGACCTGGTCGAGGGCTGCATGCTCTCCTGCTCCTACTGCGTACTCAGGGCCTATCTGAACGGACCGTCCATCAATGTTCATGACGACACCTCGTACATACTGGCCCAGGTTGATGAGATGATAGACGCACACAAGGGTTCTGTGCCGCGATTCGGAACGGGCGAGCTGGGCGACAGCCTGGCCCTGGAGAGGGAGCTTGGGCTTCACCGGCCGCTCATCGAATTTTTTGGCCGGAAAAAAAGGGCACTGCTAGAGCTCAAATCAAAGTGGGCCTCCATCCGGCCCGTGGAAGACATTCTCAATCCTTATACAGTCGTCTCTTTTTCTCTTGCTCCTGCGAGCATCGTCGCCCAGGAAGAAAGGAGGACGAGCCCTGTACACAGGCGTCTCAAGGTTTTGAAACGGGCGCAGGAACTGGGAGTCTTCGTGGGTCTTCATTTCGATCCCATCATCATGTATCCGGGTTTTGAGCAGGATTACGCAGAACTGATCAATGAGATTGCCCGTACGCTAGACCTGAAACGGGTGCTCTGGGTCAGCATGGGGCTTCTCAGGTTCATGCCGAGACTGTACACTATCTTTCTTCTGGAGCAACGGCGTAATCTCCTGCATGGGGAGTTCATCCGGGGGGAGGATGGTAAGTATCGCTACCTGAAGAGTGAGCGCATCAGGGTTTACAAGATGCTCTACGATCAGCTGAAGAGCAAGGAAGGCGAACTCTTCATCTATCTTTGCATGGAGCGTCCGGATGTGTGGCTGGAAGGGACAGGCGTCAAAGTGACAACTACTGAAGAGCTTATCAGGCTCTTCGATGCAAGAATAAAAAAACTCTATGGGGGTGCCTTATGAGGTTCAAGGGAAAGAGCGTTTTCATAACGGGCGGAGCACGGGGGCTGGGAAAAGAGCTTGCGAAAGCTTTCCTGGATGAAGGCGCCTCTGTAGGAGTTAACGGGAGAAGTGGAGAGAGTATCGCCCGGTTCGAGGAGGAGATGAAAGGCCGGTCCGCGCTGGCAGTGGCCGCGGATATAAGCGCCTACGAACAAATGGAAGGTGCGCTTAAAAAAGTTGTCGAAACGTGGGGAAAAATTGATATACTCATACACAACGCCGGCATTGTAAATCCTCTTGCACCTGCAGAAAAGATCAAGAAAGAGGATTTTGACAGAGTAATTGACACCAACGTGAAAGGGGCATTTTATACGCTCCAGATCTTCGGCAGGAAAATGATGGAGCAGGGCTCCGGAAGGATTGTCACTATTTCGTCGCAGGTATCCTTATTCGGAGAGAAGGGTTTCCTGCCTTACACGATCAGTAAGGCTGCATTGAATGTAATGACCAGCACACTGGCGTACGAGTGGTCAAAAAAGGGGGTTACTGTCTGTTCTCTGGCGCCGGGATTCATCAAGGGCGGCATGAATGAAGCGCTGATCCGCAAACAGCCATTCGTAGACCACCTCTCCGCCAGAACCCCTCTCGGGAGGATGGCTTCGGTTGAAGAGTTTGTCGCGGCTGTGTTGTTCCTGGCTTCAGATCAGGCGCAATACGTGAACGGGACCACGGTGGTAATGGACGGCGGCATGACAGGCTACACCCAGGAACCGCTCCTCGACTTCATAACAAAGGGCAAGTAGTGGACATCGTACCTTTCATCGTATTGACATTCAACTCCCGCTTTATCATGCGGTGGGTGTGGGGCGGCCTGGTATTGTTTATCCCGGTCATCAACTTCCTGTCCCTGGGCTATCTTGCCAAGACGTCGAATCTCCTCATGATCGGGGGCATAGGCCTGCCCACGTGGGAGGAGCGCCGCGACATATGGAGGGATGGTGCAAAGCTCTTGTATATCTTTATTCTTTACGAGGCACTGCCCAGCTTTCTTTTTTCCTGCGGCTTCTTCCTCGCCGCCTTCGGGAATTTCGTTACTGCCTTTTTGGGACTGATCCTGAAGTGGGCCGCGGCTCTCACTTTCGTCGGCTGCTCTTTTTTTCTTCCCTTCGGCTTCTGCTCCTTTGCCAAGAACAAAGAGGTGCGGGATGCATTCGAATTCGAGCAGATAGCCGTTGCCGTAAAAGAGGTTCTGCCGCATTACGTGCTGGGATTTGTCATCACCGCAGCCTGCCTTTATGTCACCTATAAGCTGCACCGCATTCCCTTCCTTATAGGGTTTGCCCTTTCGTCGGTCCTCACCTTTTATGTGTGCCTCGTAGCCGCATACTACTACACCCAACTCTATCGGGGCACCAGTGTTGCTGCGGCAAAAACAGGTGAATAAGAACCCCGCCTCTTCAGGCTCCAGACTAATCAGCCTGGACATTCAAAAAGAACCTGCGCCGATTACCGTCCTCTCACAAAGATTCGGTAAAGGGAGTCGCTTGTGCGCGGCAAAGCCTGATGCACTCAGATGTGCTGCATGCGCTGGTTGCCCGATAAAACAGGTCTCTAGAGGAGCGCGGTTGAAGAGGCGTGGCTTTTCCTATAAAATGTACTCTGGGTGGGCTTTGAACCGAGAGTCCTGCGGGCAAGCCAATCTTCAAGGGCGGTAGCTTATAAAAATTCAGAAAATAGATAGAACACGAGCGTCTTCAGCGCTCACCTATACGAATCATCGGTTCATTGGTTTATAAAAAAGCAGGGGCGGTGTAATCGCAACCTGAGAAATCAAGGCGAACACCCGCGAACAGATACTCAAAGGAATCGGAACGCAGAAGAAGGGGAAGAAATGCATCCACTTCTGCGCCCTGACAAGAGCCTGCAAAGGGTCGCTAGGGAATGACCAGAAAAGATGAGTCCGTATTTGTTGCCGGCGGAACAGGCATGGTGGGGTCTGCTATCATCCGAAGGCTCGTCGCTGAGGGATACACCAGTATCGTCAGTAACTACCACAGCAGGAGGGCAGCCCCCGGGCTTCCAACGTCGGTCACCTTTTTTCCTCTTGACCTGACACAACAAAGCGAGACCGAACAGTTCTTTGAATCGGCGCGCCCTCGACACATCTATCTGGCCGCTGCAAGGGTGGGGGGTATCCTTGCTAATGAGACCTACCCTGCGCAATTTATTTACGACAACATCATGATCGCGACTAACGTGATCAACGCGGCGTACAGGTCTGGAGCAATAAAGCTACTTAACCTGGGCTCTTCATGTATCTATCCAAAGTTCGCCCTCCAGCCGATGAAAGAGGAATACCTCCTCACCAGCGTCCTTGAGCCTACCAACGAAGCTTACGCCATAGCGAAAATCGCAGCCATTAAGCTCTGCCGGTATTACAACGAACAGTACGGAACCAACTTTTTGTCAGTGATGCCCACCAATCTCTACGGACCTCACGACAACTTTAATCTGGAAACAGCCCACGTATTGCCTGCCCTCATCAGGAAATTTCACCTGGCGAAGCTGCTGGATGCCGGAGATTTGGAGGGGCTACGCGCGGACCTCAAGCAGCGTGCCCTCGGGTTCGGCCTCGATGAGATGATAAAGCTCGACGATGACGATTCCATCGTGTCAGCGCTTGCATCAGTGGGCGTCACACGGGAATATGTCGTGCTCTGGGGTAGTGGCGAGCCATACCGTGAGTTTCTCCACGTGGATGACC
>DATKNH010000014.1 GCA_035541455.1 Syntrophorhabdales bacterium | reverse complement strand
TCCAACCTGAGCGCCTCATCAAGGCTCACGTCCATGCCTCTCTGGAGGAGTTCTTTCGCGCATCTCACCCCGAGAGGCGCTGCCTCGCAAATGGTCGCAGCCATGTTCTTTGCTTCTGCCATCAGCTCAAGCAGAGGGACGACTTTATTGACCAGACCTATACGATACGCTTCCTGGGCGCTTATGGTCTTGCCGGTGAAGAGCATTTCCGCAGCTAATCTTCGTGGAATGGTGCGCGGCAATCTCGCAGTGCCGCCACCACCGGGACAAATGCCAACCCTCACTTCAGGTAGGCCAAAGCTTGCATTCTCCGCTGCGATCATAATGTCGCAGGCGAGCGCCATCTCGAGGCCTCCGCCGATCGTAAGTCCGTTGCATGCGGCGATCATGGGCTTCCAGAGATCCATGCCGCGCATGATTGCGGTGGGTCTCTGCCATTTTTTGTCGGGCGTACTTCTCACCATTGGCAGAAAATCCTTGATGTCCACACCTGCGCTGAACACCTTCTCTCCCGTGCCCGTTAGAATACCTACCCAGACGTTATCGTCATCACGAAAGTCTTTGAGGAGTTCTGTGAACCGTCGCATGGCTTCGAGATTGAGGACATTCATCTTGTCAGGACGATTAATGGTGAAGATGGCAATCTTGCCTTCTTTTGTATATTCGATCACTGCCATAGTGCCCCCTCTAAAATAGTATGTGCAGCCCGCAATGAATTGGAATGGTCTGTCCCGTGACAGAGCGCGCCTCGTCCGAGGCTAGAAAAACCGCCATGGCGGCCACGTCGGACTCTTCGGTGATTCTTCCAAGAGAAGAGGTGTCCGCGATCTTACTCATGAGATCGTCAAAGGATGCGCCAAGCGCCTGGGCCCTGCCTTTTACCACGTTAATGAGGCGTTCGCCTTTTACCGCAGCCGGGCTGATCGCATTGACGCGGATACCATATTTGCCAACCTCCACCGACACGCTTTCGGTGAGGCCGATCATGCCCATCTTTGAACAGCAGTAAGGAGTTCTCATGGGGTAGCCCGACCGACCATCTCCGGCGCGACCCCCTTCTGCGGCAATATTGATGATGACACCGCTTTTCCGCGGGATCATCTGTTTGAGCGCATGCTTGGTGCACAGCATGCTGCCGGTGAGGTCGACCTGGATAACTTCCATCCAATCCTCCAGCTTGAGGTCGACGACCGGGCAGGTCACACCGCCAATGCCGCTATTGTTGACCAGTATGTCCAGTCTGCCGAATTCCCGCACGGTATCAGCTACCATCCTTTCAATCTGTGATTCGATGGTGACGTCTGTCTGGATGGCTTTAGCCTTGCCTCCCTTCAAAGTAATTTCAGCAACAGTCTTCTCGAGATTTGCAAGGTTACGCGCGGCCAATGCCACAGCGGCACCTTCCGCGGCAAGGGCGAGGGCTATAGCCCGGCCTATGCCCTGTCCACCACCTGTTACGATTGCGACCCTGTCCTTGAGTCTCATCTTTTCCTCCAAACCGAAAGAACTTGTTGCGGGTTACGAGTTCCGAGTTCAGAGAACCGTCCCTTTCAACCCGTAACCCGAAACTCGCAACGGGTTTATTTCATCCACTTCCCTGCATCTTTGAGGGCCTTGACTATCTTTTCCGGTGTTACAGGCTGCTCCTTGAACCAGATGCCGGTCGCATCGTGGATTGCACTGAGCACTGATGGCGGCGCACTGACGTGCGAGCCTTCGGAAGCCTCTTTTGAACCATACGGGCCGTCAGGATCATCCGTGATAATGTCGATTATTCTGATGTCCGGGACGTCCATGGACCGCGGCATCTTGTAATCGAGAAATGTCGGGTTCTGGGTCTTGCCGTTTTCGATAATAAACTCTTCGTAGATGGCCTGACCGAGCCCCTGCACAGCACCTCCTTCATTTTGCGTCTCTGCTCCGACAGGATTTAAGGGTCTGCCGCAGTCGTGTGCGATGAGGAAATCGGTCACTGTCGTGTGGCCCGTCTCCAGGTCAACCCCCAGTCGCGTTGCCTGCGCCGTGAAACTATAAGAGGTGCCGCCATTACCCGCACCCGTTTTGAAATCGAGCGGCTCGAGGCCGTAGCTCGAATAACCTTTGCCCATGATGACTGCACCGGAACCCGAGTACGATGCAATCTTCGAGAGATTCTCGAATGTCATGCTCTTATCCGGATTTCCCTTGAGCGATACTATCGAGTTGCGTATCTGGATCTCTTCCGGTTTTACACTCCAGGTTTTTGCCGCAGTGTCGAGTAACTGCTTCTTTACCTCGGCTGCAGCGATCTGCGTGGCCTGGCCTGCCAGCACTGTTACGCGACTGCCGTAGCTCCCCGGATCGCAGGGCGTGTACGCGGTATCGACCCGCTTGATCACCACGTCGTCCAATTTCAGTCCCAATTCCTCGGCAGCGATCATGCACAGCACCGTGTCGGAACCCTGGCCGCAGTCGGTTGCGCCGGTCAGGAGATTCACCGTTCCGTCTTCGCACAGGCGAATTACTGCTCCACAGGCCTGATGGCCAAGCTGACGCGCTCCGCCTACATATGCCGTGCCTGATATACCGACACCAAACGAGGTGGAGCCGACCTTCTTGGGCGTGTGATCCTTATTGGCCCAGATAGGATCCTGCTTGATGGCGTTGAGTGCCTCTTTCATACCGCAGGTTTTAAGCGTCACGTCATTGATCGTCCTGTAAACTGTGCCTGGTTTGGGATTATCAATTGCGTTGCGGAGCCTCATTTCCATGAAATCTATCCCCAGCTCTTCTGCAACCATCTCCATCTGAAGATCGTGTGCAAACCTGGTGTGGGTGATGCCGTGGCCTCGCATTGCTGCGCAGACGGGGTTGTTCGTGAACACACGGTAACCGTCGTATTTGAAATGGTTGAGCTTATAAGGAATCGCTATCGAAGCCCCGGCGAGATACATCGAAAGAGGCCCGATCGCCGTGTAGCCACCGCCTTCTGCAATGACTTTGACCTGGACAGCCGTGAGAAGACCATCCTTTGTGGCTCCCATCTTGCTGTACGTAATCATCGAGTGGCGCCTTTTCGATGTAGAAAGCTCCTCTTCCTGTGAGTAGACGAACTTGACGGGCTTCCCCGTTTTCTTGGAAGCCATGACTGCACAGAAATCAGCGGCAACCGAATCGTTCTTTGTGCCGCCAAAGCCCCCGCCGATGAAGGGCTGCACCACGCGTACTTTTGAGAGCGGCAGCCGGAAACAAGCCGCCAGATGGCGATAGTGAAAATAGGGGCTCTGCTTGGCGGGCCATACAGTGATGGAGCCGCTGGGGTCGTAGTACGCAAGCGATGCGGGCGGTTCCAAATAGCCCTTGGTGACTCTGCCGGTTCTGAACCTGTCCTCGCGCACTATGTAGCTTTCCGCGAATGCTTTCTCCACGTCCCCATAGTTCCAGTGGTACTCGACACTGACGTTGTTCGGCCTGTATGCGTGTATTACCGGAGCCCCCGGCTTCATGGCCTCTTCAGGATCGAAGACACCGGGAAGTTCTTCGTACTCGACCTTGATCAGCTCGGTTGCCTCTTCCGCGATCTCCTCATCGATAGCGGCAACACCAGCTACAGCCTCATGGAGGTACCTCACCTTGTCCATGGCAAGCGGCGGCTCATCGCGCGTGGTGGCCATGAAGCCCCACGTCCATCCGCCGAAGTCCTTCGCAGTAATTATTGCTTTGACGCCGGGCAGCCTCTCCGCCCTGCTTGTATCGATATTGAGAATTTTCGCATGTGCCACAGGACTGCGCAGCACCTTGCACCAGAGCATGCCGGGCAGTGAATAATCGGCAGCATACTTCGCAGCCCCAGTAACTTTTTCTCTTGCATCTACCCTCGGGACTCTCTGTCCGATGACTGCGTAATCCATGCTTACCTCCTAATTTTCCGGGAAGCTTCCCTGACTGAATCAAATACCTTTGTATAACCGGTGCAGCGGCAGAAGTTTCCTTCCAGGCCCTTGCGAATCTGCTGATCTGTTGGCTCTGGCGTTTCTGCAAGCAGGGCCTTTGTCGACATGATCATACCGGGGGTGCAGAAGCCGCACTGAAGTCCGCCTATCTCAAAAAAGGCCTCCTGGATCGGATCGAGCCTATCGCCTTGCGCGAGCCCCTCTATGGTGGTAATTTCTTTGCCGTTCGCTTCAGGAGCAAGGACAAGGCAAGCATTGACTGTCTTGCCATCCATGATGACGGTACAGGCACCGCACTCTCCCACGCCGCATCCCTCTTTTGTGCCGGTAAGTCCCAGCTCTTCCCTTATCACTTCAAGAAGCGTGGCGTGAGGCCTCACCGAAAGCTCATAGGCAGTTCCGTTGACCGTGATCCGAATATCTTTCATAAGGCCTCCTCTTTAATCTGGGCCAGGGCCCTTCTCGTAAGTACATACACCATGTCGCACCGGTACTCGCGCGCGGCCCTGTGGTCGTCTATAGGTCTGCACTCGCTGGACGCCGCACGTGCAGCCTCCTCGATCGCCTCATCGGTCATTTTTTTGCCTTGCAGCGCTGACTCGGCCCTTGGCTCGCGGATTGGTGTCGGTGCCACAGCGCCGAGGGCTATGCGCACATCCTTGCACATATCACCCTCCTTCACGACAAAAGCAGCCACACCGACCACCGCAAGGTCCATTGACTTGCGTGGCGAAAGCTTGAGATAGACACCTCGCGATCGAGCAGGTGGCGCCGGGATTCTGATTTCGGTAATCAGTTCGTCGTTGGCAAGGACCGTCTGGCGCGGTCCCATGAAGAACTGCGTGACGGGGATGAGTCTTTCTCCCTTCCGGCTCACCGCCTTGACTTGTGCCTCCATGGCAAGCAATGTCGGCGCCGAATCTGCTGAAGGCACAGCGCTGCAGATGTTGCCGGTGATGGTGGCGCGATTTCGCACCTGAGGAGAAGCCAGCGTGGTGAGAGCCTGTGCGAGCATCGGATAGTGCTCCATCACAACGGGGGAGCGCTCCACGCTCGTAATTGTTGCCAGTGCGCCAATGGCCATCCCTTTAGCCGGATCGTAGCTGATGCCGTTCAGCCCGGGAATGGCTTTCAGGTCAACGACTACACGCGGCGTGGCCACTTCTCTGCCCTTGAGCTGCGGGATAAGGTCCGTACCACCCGCCATCGGTTTCGCATCTTTTTGGTACTGTGCGAACAGAGAGAGGGCCTCGTCGAGGGAGGCGGGTTGCACATAGTCAAATCGCGGTAACCGCCGATAGAAAGTTGTCATGATATGCACCTCGATTAAAGTGATTTGAAGAAGGTAAGTAGCTTACTCCAGTAACCTATACCGACCGGTACATATAAGCACTGCGGTTGAGGAAAGTCAAGGATTTTTTGGCACTGATTCGGGGCCTTCTCCGCGGGCTTCGCGCAACAGAAAACCGCAGTCGCACTGTCGATCCCGTCACTTTGCCAGATCGACCAGACGGGCAAGGAGAGCGTCCTGCAGCTGCCTCACGGACTCGGCGGATCCGCTGAAGTTGTTCACAAGAAAGGAGAATAGATACATCTCGCCTTGGCCACCCTTCAGGTAACCGGAGAGGTTCTGGACATGGGTCATGCTGCCTGTTTTGGCAAAGATCCTGCCGCCGGCCGGGGTGTGCCGCATCCGTTTGCTGAGTGTTCCGTCGACGCCCGAAACCGGAAGGGAGGCGAGAAAATAAGAGAAATGCTCGTGGCGGTACATGTATTCAAGGAGGGCGGTAAGAGCCGAAGGCGTAACCAGGTTCATGCGGGAGAGGCCCGATCCATCATACACCACAATGGAGTCGGCCGGGACTGACATGTTAGTGAGTATCTCTCTCAGAGCCTCGACAGCTGTCTTTGCCGAGCCGTTTCCTCTAAAACGTTCTCCCAGTGTCCTGAAGAGCAGTTCTGCATAAAGGTTTGAGCTGGACTTATTGATGTGAGTGATAATTTCCCGAAGAGGAGGAGAGGTGTATGAGGCAACCAGCTTTGTTGACTCGTACGAAAAGGATTCCCGAAGGGACTGCTGATCGGTTGCGGTTCCTGAAACGCGTATCCCTTTTGATTCCAATGCCCGTTGGAGATGCGCTGCGGCAAAGAGCGCGGGCCTGTGAATACTGACAAAGAACTCCATGCCCGCAGCATCTGCTGCTATGGAACCTGCGACGGTCAGGATATTGCTTCCGGGCTCCCGGGAGACGTGCAGACTCGGCTCCTCGCCTTGGGCCGCAGTAACTGCCTGAGTGCGTAGCAGCAGCAGGCCTGTCAGATCGTCGACAGAGACCAGAGCAGGTTCGCCGGCATTAGTGCCCGGGCGAATGGAAACGGCAACGCAATTGTCATTGACCGACAGCGCACTGATTTCTGCTGAGTAACAGTAGACCTCATCGTCCCAGGCCCAGCCTGCTCCCAGGTAGTCGCCGCCAAAGAGACTCCCGTCTCCTACAATGTTCCCTCTGACTTCCCTGACCCCCATGTTCAGGAGGGTCTCCGCCCACTGGGTGAAAATCTCATCCGCGCCCCGGGCATGGAATCTTCCTGAAAGTGTCGGATCGCCGACACCCCTGATGACCAGATTGCCATACATGACCCCGTCAATGGGTTCTCCATCCACATAGAGATTTGTAGCGTAACGGAATTCAGGGCCCAGGAGCACCAGGGCTGCGGCCGTGGTAAAAAGTTTCATGTTGGAAGCCGGTATAAAGAATCGGTCGGCATGTGATTGGATAATAAAAGCCCCGTCCGACAGGGATTTTACGACAAGAGCGGATTGAGAGCCGATGAGGGCCGGGTCTTCCCTGGTAGTCTTAAGAGTTCTCTCAAACGGTGTGGCGCAGGCCACCAGGAGCATGAAGCATGAAGCAGCAACGAGGATGGTGCAAGTCTTGCAACAATCAATATTCATTTGGGCACCTTGCGCCATAGTATACTCTATCTGCGGACACCAGCGCACCCGTGGCGACCGCAGGCAGCTTTTGACTTGACAAGCACAGTAGCTTATCCCATACTTTCAATGCTCCGCAGGGACATCACCCGCAGCGCCCTAGAGCGGAGCGGTTTTAGCGGTGGCTAGCGTGGGGAAGAAAAGCCAGGACGCGTTTCTCGAATTCCTGAAGAAGAAAAGAAAAGAAGTTTCCAGGCAGCAGAAGCTGGAAGAGCGGGACTATCGCACATCAATTCCTCTGACCTACGGGGAACAGAAAGCCCAGGGAAAAAGCTGGTTTTCTCTCGGGGGAGTTCTGGTAGGTGGCATAATCCTTCTCATTCTGCTGAACGGGGCTACCCTGGTTTTGCTCGTGCGCGAGCGAAGCAGGGCCACCGAACTCGCTTCGATCGTCGCTCAGACAGAAAAGGAACTGCTGTACATCGGGGACGAGGTGCCTCGCCAGACCATGAGGAATACCCAGAACTCTCTCGCCGAGGCGCAGAAGAAACTGCATGGGGCACTGGAGGAGACCAAGAAGACAGGCACGCCGGATGTTGGCCCGGAGAGAAAGGCGATCACGCCGGCGACCCCGCCGGCCGAGAAACCTCCTGAGCAGCCGCCCGCAGCGGGCCAGGAAAAAGCCCCAGCGGCGGTTGCGCCTGAGAAACCGGCTGCACCAGTTACGCCGGCTCCCGCAGTCACCCAGGCCGCTCCCGAGAAGCAGGAGAAAAGGGTCGCTGAACTCAACATACCCCCTGGACAGTCGCTCTTTCCTTTCGTTTATATAGATGCCGGCGAGCAGACGCTGCTGGTGGAGAAAAACAGCAGGACTCTTTTTCACCTGCGTTCGGTTCAGGGCAAGTTGACGCTGGTAAAGGCCTATCCCTGTATCGTGGGGAGGAATATCAAGGACAAAGAGAAAACAGGCGATATGGCAACGCCGGAAGGTATCTACTTTTTTGTGGAGTTTGTTCCGGGGAGCAAGCTTCCCCAGAATTATGGCATGGGCGCTTTTGTTCTGAATTATCCTGATTTTCTTGACAAGAAGAATGGCAAGACAGGAGATGGTGTGTGGCTTCACGGTCACGATCCTAAAAAGAAGCTTGACGAAGTGTTATCAACAAAGGGCTGCGTGGTCATGGACAACGACGCGCTGAGGGAGCTTTCGACCGTGATAAAGCTGGGTACGACACCCATCGTAATAGTAGACCGCCTGGCGTTCAGGAGTGTGGATGCTCAGAAGAAAGTAGCAGAGGACATTCTCGCCTTCCTGACCGGGTGGCAAAAGGCGTGGGAAGCAGTCGACATGAAGAAATATCTGCGCTTCTATTCAGCTGATTTCAAGATGCCTGACGGCACCGACCTTGAAACGTTCGGAAGGCGAAAGGAACAGGTCAGCAAAGGAAAGAAATTTATTCAGGTACGGCTTGACCGGAAAGAGGTGCTGCTCTCGCAGAAGGACCAGGGCGACATGGCAGTGGTACGGTTCCGGCAGACCTACAAGTCAAACAATTTTAACGGGATAAGCATAAAATCACTCTATCTTAAGAAGAGCCAGAAGGGCTGGCAGATTGTGGGCGAGTCCACACTGGCTTCGTAATCGGGACACTCCTGCGGCTTCATGGCTCCGGACCGCCCGAGAGCCGTGACTGCACGATAATTTCCTGCCCAGTCGTATCCTCGTAAGGCTTTCGTAAACACTGCGGGAATCGAATCAAGACAGGTGATGATCCTGGCATCTCATTTGCAGGACGTTACAGTCAAACGTGTGTCAATCATTCTGCATGATGATCGTCAACGTTCCATGTGTGTCCGGACGGCCACCTATGGTCACCGGGCATTGAGAAGGCTGGATGCGCGTACTCATTGTTGATGACGATTTCGTGAGCCGCGTGCTGCTGCAAAAGATGCTTGCAACGTACGGCGACTGCGATATTGCTGTTGACGGCGTCGAGGCGGTACATGCCTTTGATCTGGCCTGGAAGGAAGGCAGGCCATACGACCTCATCTGTATGGACATCATAATGCCTAACATGGACGGCCAGGAAGCGCTCAGGACAATACGCCAGAAGGAGAAGGAAAGGTCAATCGACTTCAGACATGAGGCAAAAGTGATCATGACGACGTCCCTTACCGATCCCGAAAGCGTCGCAGACGCGATCTATAAAGGCGGGGCAACTTCGTATCTTATGAAGCCGGTCAGCAGGTCTGTGCTGACTGAGCAATTGCAGAAACTGGGACTCACGCAGAAGCCAGTGTCTCCACCTGAGGAATAACCTATGTCTAAGAAAAAAAGCGGAAGGCCCATGAATCGGATACGAATGATTCCGGGTCTACTTCTCGCGATGGCGTTGATGACAGCCGCCACATGTTTGTACGAGGTTCTGGCTTTCTTCTGGGGAGATGCTGCTGGGGCCAGTCGTACCAACCATCTTGTAGAAGGCGGCTTCTTTCTGATTGTTGCGTGGCTTGTTGTCTACTATCTCTTGGGCCGTTACGAACATCTGTACAGGAAGACACAGGAAGAGATAGTTGAACGTCAACGTGCTGAAGAGGCTCTTCGGCAAGTCCCGGCGATACTGGAAAAGCAAGTAGCCGAGCGAACCGTCGAACTCGCCGCAACAAACAGCGAGTTGGGGCGGGAGATTTCGGAACGGAAAAAGGCGGAAGCCGAGCTCCTGGCGAGTAAGGCAAAGCTTCAGCTCATCACAGGTCAGATGCCCGGTATGGTGTGGACCACGGACAGAGATCTTCGGCTCACGGAGATTGTCGGCGCAGGCTATTCCGGTCTGAGGATCGACACGTCGAGGTTTATCGGCAAAAAACTCCACAGCATCTTCCGCAATGGAAAACGAGGTGCGGAGAGGCTTTTGACGCATCTCATGGCCGTTGAAGGAAGATCCGGCCGTTACGAGATAGGACTCCGGGGTCACCAGTTCGATGTGAGGGTGGAGCCGCTCAGGGATGGAGCGGGCCTTATCATGGGGTCCATAGGCATTGCCCTCGATGTCACGGCGCGTAAGATGCTGGAAAAGGCTGTAGGAAAAGCAAAAGAGTATGCGGAAAATCTGATAGAGACAGCAAACCTAATGATAATAGAACTGGCTCCGGATGGCACCGTCAATATATTTAATGAAGGCGCGGAGCAGATCACCGGCTACTCCAAGGACGACCTTATCGGAAAGAATCTGCTCACACAGATTTTACCTGCCGGAGAGTACAACTATGTGAGGGAGAAGTTCAGGGAATGGCAGGATGGTAAACTGTTGCTCCCTATCTCTTTTGAAAGTGTCATATTCACCAAGTCCGCAACCGAACGTTTTATCTCCTGGCAAATAAACGAAATCAGGGACCGAAACAAACCCGTGGGCGCCATCTGCTTCGGGATCGACATCACTGAACGAGTGAGAGCTGAACGCGAGGTCGCCGCAAGGAACCAGGAGCTCTTTGCCCTTCACCGTATTTCAGAAATCATACTCGGTACCGATTCGATAGACGAAGCGTATCAAGCCATCATAGAAGAGATCTGTCTCGCTACGGGTTTTCCTGTCGGGTTGATCAAGATCTATGACGAAGCTCGTCAAACAATGGTGATCAAGGGGGTGACCGGCATACCTTCCGAGTGGGGAGCCAAACTGGAACTGCCCCTGAACGAGACTATCTCCTCGCTTGCCCTGAAAGCGCAAAAGCCGATCATAGAGTCGGCAGCGCTCGCGAAGCCGGAATATGCAGTCGGCATTGTCAAGGAACTGGCCATTCAGACGTTTGTCTGCCTGCCCATGATCGTGAAGGAGCGTTTCATAGGGGCGCTGGTGCTGGGGCATCCGTCAAGCGTTGAGGTAGGGGGCGGTCTTCTTTCCCTTGGTCTCAGCCTTGCCAACGAACTTGCAGTTTTCACTCACCGCATCCAGATCAATGAGGCGCTCAAGGAGAGCGAAGAACGGTACCGCAAACTGGTGGAACACTCTCCGGATGCCATCATGGTCCAGCAGGAAGGGAAAATAATATTTGTCAATGCTGCAGGCATAAGCCTTCTGGGTGCTGCGTCCGCAGAAGAGGTCATCGGCAAACAACTCTTTTCGTTCGTTCACCCGGATTCGCGCGCGCTCGTGAAGGAACGTCAGAATCTTCTCGAAGAAGGTGCGGACCTGCCCTTCGCGGAGCAGAAGTATATTCGCCTTGACGGGAAAATAATCGACATAGAGGCTTCCACGGTAAAGTTCCTGTTCCACGGGAAGCCTTCCAATCTCACACTGGTGAGAGATATCACAGACCGCAAACAGGCGGAGGAGCAGATCAAGTCTTCTCTGAAAGAGAAGGAGGTCTTGCTCAAGGAAATTCACCACAGGGTGAAAAACAATCTCCAGATTGTTTCAAGCCTGCTCTACCTGCAATCAAGGAAGACCTCGGACGACCAGGTACTTTCCGTGCTCCGGGAAAGTCAGACCCGTGTCAGGTCAATGGCGCTTATCCATGAAAAGCTCTACCAGTGTGGCGATCTTGCCAATATCAATCTGGGAGACTATATACGCAGTCTTACAAGTTATCTTCTTAATTCGTACGGCGTGGCGTCCCACATGGTCAACCTGAAGATAAACGTGGAGAGCGCGCCTCTCGGGCTCGATCGGGCCATACCGTGCGGGCTCATAATCAATGAACTGGTGTCGAATGCACTCAAGTACGCCTTTCCGCAGGGGCGCAGAGGGGAAATCTTTGTGAACCTGTTGCGCGACGGTGACGATAAACTGGTACTGATGGTGAAGGATAACGGCATCGGCCTTCCGGAAGGCCTGGACGTTACCGATACACCGTCTCTCGGTTTGCAACTCGTGAGTACACTGGTAAAGCAGCTTGATGGAACTATGGAGGTAAGGAGAAAAGGCGGGACCGAATTCAGGATGATTCTTTCGTAAGAGGTGGAGTGGGGAATGGCTGGTGAAAGGATACTTATCGTCGAAGATGAGGGAATCGTAGCAAGAGAGACCGAATACCGGTTGAAGGATCTTGGCTACAACGTGTGCGGTATCGCCTCCTCGGGCCCCGAGGCAATCAATAAGGCCGAGAAGGGGCATCCTGATGTAGTGCTTATGGATATCATGCTGAAGGGCGAGATGGACGGAATTGAGGCTGCAGAACAGATTCACGCCAATTTAGGTGTTCCTGTTGTTTACGTGACTGCGCATGCAGATGAGACCACGCTGCAGAGGGCGAAACGCACGGAGCCGATGGGCTATCTCCTGAAACCTTTCAACGAGCGGGAACTTCACGCCGCTATAGAGATCGCAATATACAAGCACAGAACCGAAAGCATGCTTAAGGACAGAGAACAGCTGCTGTCCACCACGCTCAAAAGCATCGGAGATGCTGTCATTGTCACCGATATCAAAGGTGCGGTGACGTTCATGAATCCTGCGGCCGAGCTCCTGACGCGATGGAAGCTGAAAGAGGCCTCAGGACTTCCTGTGACCCAGGTCTTTTCCGTCGTGAGCGAGGCGACTCACGCGCTTGCCCAGCATCCTGTCATGCGTGCTCTCTCCGAGAGCGTGATTACGACAGCCCGAAGCCATGTACTGACAAGCAAGGACGGCAGAGCAATACAAGTGGACGGTACGGCCACTCCGATCATGGATGATGTGGGCGGCATGCATGGCGCGGTGCTTGTCTTCAGGGACGTTGCAGGACCCAGGAGGGCAGATGAGTCACTCCGTGTTACCCAGCACGCAGTCGATCTCCTGCCTGAAGCAGTTCTGCGGTTCGGGCCGGATGGGAGAATTTTCTACGCCAATGACGCTGCAACCAGGCTGCTCGGTTATACCTGGGATGACTTTGCCTGGATGAGTATGCAGGAGATTGATCCGGCACTCAGAGGGTCTCGCTGGGAACTCCACATGGAACGGATCAGGGAGAAGGTCACTCTCTCTTACGAGACGAGCCTTCGGCGAAAGAAGGGCGATTCCGTGGCGGTGCAAGTACGGACGCACTACTTTCTCCATGACCACAGCCCGTGTATAGTCGCGCTTATCCGGGACATCGCGCAAGAGAAGGCCCTTATCGACAACAGGCTGCAGGATGGCGTATACGCGCAAGGGTTGATCGACAGTGCCAGTGTTATGATCATCGGTCTCGATCGTGAGGGTGCTATACGTACGTTCAACAAAGAGGTGGAGGTTGCAACAGGATACGGAAAAGGCGCACTTGAAGGAAAGAATCTCTTCGAGGTGATTCTTCCCATTTCAAAGAACGTATCCATCTGGCGCAGCTTTCTCGACTGGCAGGCAAGCAGGTTACAACTGCCCGTGACATTCGAAGCAGCGCTGGTCACCAGATCAGGGACAAAGCGGCTTATCTCGTGGTGTATCAACGAAACAAAAGACGAACAGGCCATCACCGGGCTGGTATTGGTCGGTATCGACGTCACAGATCAGAAACAGATGGAGCAGCACCTCGCGCTGCGCAATGAGGAACTCCACTCTCTCAGGCGCGTGTCCGATATTGTGATGAAACCCGGCGTGTCGCGGGACGAAGTCTTTCAGTCGGTATCGGCCGAGGTAGCATCTGCCATTGGTTATCCTTTCGTGGCCATCGAGCAATACAATGAGGAGCGCCAGAACATGGTGCTAAGGGGTGTCATGAGCCTCATACCGGTGCCACCCAACATGGAAGTGCCTTTAAACGAGACGCTCTCCGGGGCGGCCATACGTACGGGCCATCTTCTCGTTGAGAGGGCGGCTGCAAAGAGGCCGGAATATGCAAACGGTTTCCTGAGAAAGCTTGGAATCAGTACTTACATCTGCGCTCCGATTACCGTGCATCAGCGGGTTTTCGGCGCTCTGACGCTGGGACATACTGAGGCAGCCGACGTGTCTGAGCAGCTGCAGCACTACGCGACGGCCGTCGCTAATCAGTTGGCCTTCTTTCTGACTTCAAAGGAAATTCTCGAGGGCAGGACAGGCTACGAAGAGACGTTACACGAATTTCTGGAAGCTTGGCCGGAGGCAGTATTTGAGTGCGCGAATGGAAAGATCACGGAGGCTAATGGAGCCGCTGTTGAGTTGCTCAGAGCGCCCGGCCTTGCACAGCTCGTGGGCAAGCCGCTGCTTGACCAGATTTGCGAAGAGGGCAGGCCGTTGCTTGAGCCGTATCTCCTGAATAATGGCCGCGATGCGCCGCCGCTTCCTTTCACGGCTATTCGAATGATGAGGCTGGACGGCTCTCTGTTGGACGCAGAGGCTGCGGCCAGGATCATGGGCGCACCCGTAAAAGGTAAGGCGGTGGTACTGGTGCGCGACGATGGCAAGCATAAGGACGCGGAAAGAAAAGCGCACGCTGCAGCAGAAAAGCATGCTCACCCGGTCTTTTTCTATAGCATAGGCACGCCTGCATTTGTTGCGGCCCTGGATTCAACGATTGTCGCAGTGAATGAGGAGTTCGAAAAGCTCACATCTTACTCCAAACAGGAACTTGAGGGTGTCAAGAGTTGGCATGAATTTATCGTAAAGGAAGACCTGCCGGTGGCAGGGGAGTACCTGAAGTTGTTGCTCGGCAATGTCGATGGTGCCCCGCGCCGACATGACCTGAGGGTAGTGGATAGGCAGGGTACCATTAAAGAAATGCGGTTGACGGCAACCGTAGTAGAAGGCTCGGATAGCATTGTCTTTTCTCTCGTGGACATGAGAGAGCGCAGATGGGCAGAGCAGGCCTGGCTCGATAGCGAGAAAAAATATCGCCAGATAGTGGAGACCGTGCTGGAGGGTATCTGGGTTCTGGATGCGGACGGCAGCACCACCTTTGTCAATGATCGCATGGGCCGGATGCTCGGTTACTCTGCCAACGAGATGATGGGAAAGCGCTTCTTTCTCTTCATCGATGTCAAGAATGCTGAAAAAGCCGGCCAGAGATGGGATAAGTGCAGACGAGGTCTGAAGGAAGAGTTCGAAGCAGAGTTCATTCGGAAAGATGGCCAACCTCTCTTCACGAGGGTGTCGAGTTCACCTATCCTTGATGATACGGGCGTGTTCCGGGGGTCGCTCTTTTCCGTTACCGATCTGTCCGATATGAAAGCGGTTGACGAGAAAGTCAGGGGTTCGCTGCAGGAGAGAGAGGCCTGCCTCCGGGAGATTCACCACCGGGTTAAGAACAACCTGCAGATTATCGCCAGCCTTCTCTATCTTCAATCGAAAAACGTGGATGAGCCCAGACTGCTCCAGGTTCTTCTGGAAAGCCTGGAGCGCGTGCGCTCAATAAGTCTTGTACATGAACAACTCTACAAATCAGAAGATCTTACCCGCGTAAAGTTTACGGATTACCTGAGCAGCCTTACCACGAACATCTTTCAGACATATAGTGACGAGAGTGGGAAAATAGAGTTGAAGCTGGACGTGAATGATTCGGTGTCACTCGATGCGGATAAGGCGGTGCCGTGCGGCCTTATAGTCAACGAGCTTGTCTCAAATGCATTGAAGCACGCATTTGTCGGGCGCGGAAAAGGCATAATTCACGTAAGCCTTCTCCGGAATGATGACGGAATATTGTCGCTGACAGTCGGTGATGACGGCACAGGTTTACCGCCCGATGTCGATTTTCGTAACACGCCGTCGCTCGGGTTTCAGCTGGTCCACACCCTTGTGAATCAGCTAGGCGCAACAATAGAGCTGGAGCGCAAGGAGGGGACGGTCTTTAGTGTTACCTTTGCTTAGCGGGAACGCTCTCAGAGGAGACCATGCAACAGATAAAGATACTCATCGTTGAAGACGAACAGATCGTAGCCACGGAACTGAGAGAAATCATTCATGCTCTCGGCCATTGTGTGGTGGCTACTGCATCGACAGGAGCAGAGGCCCTGGCCAGGACGGAGCAGGTACAGCTCGATGTCATTCTTATGGACGTGCGCATCAAGGGAGAGATTGACGGGATTGAAACGGCGAGCAGAATCTCTGCCAGTAGGAACATCCCTATTATTTATGTCACGGCCCATGCGGATCGGGAAACGCTGTGCCGGGCAAAGCTCACAGGACCCATGGGCTATGTGTTAAAGCCCTTCAGCGAGCGAGAACTGCAGATTGCTATCGAGATGGCGATATACAAACATGAGATGGCGCAGCAGATGAAAGAGCAGAGACAAAAGTTGTCCGCAGTACTCGACAGTATCGGCGATGCGGTGATTGCCACGGATAAGCATGGGCTAGTTACGCTCTTCAACCCTGGAGCAGCCGGGATTACAGGCTTCACGGAGGCTGAGGCTCTGGGGCGGGAGATCACCACGGTGCTCAATATCATGAATGAGAGTGCACAATCCACGCATTACGCCTCCATGATTATTGCCAAGAGCGGAAAGGTAGTACCTATAGATGGAACGACAAGCCATATGAGAGATGAAAAAGGGGAAAGGCTTGGCACGGTCTTCGTCTTCCGCGACGCCAGCGCATCGAGCAGGCAGATGGAGGCGGCCCATATTACGCACTTTTCCGTTGATCAGGCACCTGACCTTATATTGCAGATTGCGTCAGACGGGCTTATTATGGAGGTCAATCAGACAGCCTGCGACATGCTGGGTTATCCCAGAGAAGAAATCCTGAACGCGTATACCTACGAGTTAGAAGTATATTCCAGCCAATCTCAATGGCTGCGGCTATGGGAGAAGGCGTGCCGGGAACGTGTTGTAGCCTACGAAACCTCTTACTGGACCAGGAATCATGCAACGCTTCCTGTCGATGTCCGGGCGGCGTATGTGCGCTCCATGGGAAAAGAATTTATCTTCGCCATAGCGCGACCTATCACAAAGGCGGAAGAGCTGACGGTGGGCAATGAGCGCACGGGGACCGGGCGCTGAACTCCTTTTGACTTCGTTGTAGATACGCGCTACATTCTTCAACATGACAGCAGGTTTTGTGCCGGCGGTTTCACCACCGACGGATCAGACGGGTCCCGCCAGGTGGTTTATCTTCGATGGACACAAACTACTCGTACAGGGAGAGCGGGAGATAACAGATATCCCTGTGCTTCAACGAGGGCCGCAGGACCTTGGTCTGCAGGCGGTCCGTTCCCATTACCTCGGCAGCCTCAACGGAGACGCGTGTTACGTGGCCGAGGTGCCGGAAGGCACAGATCCTCCGGACGGGATGCGTTTTCATGGTCTGCGCACTCTTTTTGATTCACTGGATGATGCCCTCTACCGTCTTGCTATCGTAGCGGTCGAGGTGGCCGACTGGGACAGGTTGCACCAGTTTTGCGGCCGTTGCGGCGAGAGAACCGCTTATAAAGAAGGGGTGAGAGCGAAGGAGTGTCGCCGTTGCGGACTGGTCAGCTTTCCCCGTATGTCTCCTGCAGTGATCGTGGCCGTTGAACGCGACGATAAGCTTCTCCTGGCCAGGGCCAACCGTTTTCCCACCAGGTTTTACAGTGTTCTTGCAGGATTTGTAGAGCCCGGCGAAACGCTGGAAGAGGCGGTGGAGAGGGAGATAAGGGAAGAAGTCGGTATCGAAGTTGCCGACATCAGGTATTTTGGGAGCCAACCCTGGCCCTTTCCGGACTCCCTCATGATAGGTTTCACTGCGAGATATGCCGGGGGAGAGATTCGTATTGACGATACGGAGATAGTCGATGCAGGATGGTTTGGTGCGGGTGAACTGCCCTCGCTCCCCGGGAAAATAAGCATAGCCCGCCGGTTGATAGACTCGTTCGTGGAAAAGCATAAAAGCAGTGTGGAGTGACGACCGCGACAAAGAATTGTTACGGGTTCCGAGTTGCGCGTTTCGATCCGTAGCTGGGAATAACATTTACTGGAGGGAGAGATGTTTAAACCAATAGTTTTCGACGAGAAGGCGTGCACGGGTTGCAATAAGTGTGTTGATGTCTGCCTGATGGACATCATGGAGAAGAATCCTGAAAAAGGGAAGCCGCCAAGAGTGGTATATCCTGATGAATGTGCGTACGACGGCGCGTGCTGGTTTCAATGTCCGTGTCGGGACAAAGGTGCGATAACCATAGTGCCTCCATTGCCCATGAAGGTATCCATATTGAGAGGCAAGAAGAGGAGCGCGTCATGAAAAAGAGTGTGATCGGAAAAAAGCAGCCTTCTCCAAGAATCGAAGTAATCCCCATCGAAACAGATGTGCTGGTGGTGGGCGGCGGATTGGCCGGGTGCATGGCAGCGATAAAGGCCTCAGAATACGACACGAGAGTCACGATTGCGGAGAAGGCCAATACCGTGAGCAGTGGCTGCGCGGGAACCGGAATAGATCATATGTGGGGCTACCATCCCTCCGTCCACGAAGCGATCGGCTGGAGCATCGAGGACCTGATGGAAGATCACACCCGGATCATAGCGCGTGGGCTGGTAAACAAGGAACTTCTTTATCTTGTAGCCAGCGAGGCGTATGAGCGGGTACTCGATCTGGAAAAATTCGGGGTCAATTTCAGATATGAGGACAGCAAGTGGCCTGGTAAATTCAGAATCGTCACGCAGTTCCACAGTGTGCCAACCACGTGGAATTTTGATGGTGTTGACCTCAAAGTAAAGTTGACCCGCGAGGCAAAGAAAAGGGGTGTCACTATCATCAACCGTGTGACGGTGGTCGACCTCCTCGTATCTCAAGGGCGCATAGCGGGCGCCATCGGTGTGGATACCCGTACGGGGAAGATTTACTGGTTCAGGGCCAAATCGGTCGTGGTGAGCACGGGCAGGGTCAACCGTTTATCAAGAACCGTCACAGGGGTCTGGGGTAATCACCGGGTGCCGGTAAATGAGACGGGTGACGGGAGGGCAATGGCGCTACGGGCCGGGGCTCAGATCATCAACATGGAATTCTTCACACCGCCCGGCTATTCAATCGGCAACTTCGAACTCAACCTGGGCTCGCCGCGGAATACAGTGCAGCCGGCCGGCTCCGTGGTTGGTCCAAAAGGTGAAGCGATTATACCGAGGACTCATTTCAGCGAGTGGGAAAAGATGGCCCGTACACGCGTGAATCCTTCAGAGACGCGCGCTGCATTTGAAAAGACAAGAGTTTCACCCCTTATGTGGTCGCAGTTGCACGACAAGGGGGAAGGCCCGTTCTACCTGGATCTGACCGGAGGAACCGAGAAGGAAATACGTTATATAGAATGGTCTATCAGCAATGAAGGCAAGGGTTCTTATTTCCTGGACTACCTGAAAAAGCAGGAGGGGTTTGATTTCAGAAGAGATAAGCTGGAATGGCTCCCGAACAGCAGGGAACTGGCAGGCACGGCAGCATCCGGCCTACTCGTGAATAAGAACCTTGAGACGAGAATTAAGGGTCTCTTTGGTGCGGGAGATGATGTTGGCGGCGTGCCGTGGATGTGTTCACCGGGGGCATTCACTATGGGCTGGAGAGCCGGTGAGATGGCTGCAAAAGCAGCGCGAAAACAGAAATCGGCTATTCCGGCAGGCCGCGAGCAAGTGCGCTCATTAAGCGATTTCTGCGCGCGAGCCTACCAGAACGGAGACGGAGTCTCGTGGCAGGAAGCAGAACTGGCCCTGCAAAACATCCTCGCTTATTACGCGGGCAACGTGAGGTCCGAGTTGATGCTGAAGCGAGGTATAGAGCGGCTGCAGGAATTGAAAGAAAGACTTTCCTTCAGGGCAGAAAATCCTCACGAACTGGGACGTTGCCTGGAAGTCCGATCGATCATAGAGAACGGAGAAATGATCATGAGGGCGTCTCTTGAAAGAAGAGAGAGCCGCCTGGCAGGATATGGATTCTTCAGGGCCGATTGCCCCGAGAAGAATGACGCCGAATTCCTCGCGTTCCTGGCGTTGAAGCGCGACGGGCAAAAATACACGTTCTCAAAAGTGCCGGTGAAGTGAGGGACAGAGACAGGAGATCCTTATGAAAGTCAGGTTGGCATTGAAGGCGAGTCTAGTGGTCATGGCAGTACTCGCGCTACGACCGGCATTCGCAGACGACAAAGAGAAGATAGTCGGCGTTTGGAAACTCGTATCCGTTGTGTATGAGGATGAAAAAACCAAAGAGCGCACGCCTGTGCTTGGGGAACACCCCAGGGGCTGTCAGATTGCTACACCAGAGGGACGCTGGCTTGCGCTGGTAACCGGCGAAGGGCGGAAGATACCGCAGACTGACAAGGAGCGGAGTGATGCCCTGCGTTCCATGATCGCCTATACCGGCAAATACCGGGTGGAGGGCGGGAAGGTGATCACGAAGGTCGAGGCCGCGTGGAACGAAGCCTGGGTCGGCAGGGAGCAGGAGCGCTACTACCGGTTTGAAGGCGATCGCCTGCTTCTGGAAAGCCCGCCGCAGCCGCATCCCAACCTGTTAGGCAAGGTAGTGCGCATTATCGTAATCTGGGAAAGAGAAAATAGGCCACGGGCGGATGAAAGTAAAGCTCCTCATCTGTGATCTCGATGGTACCCTGATCGATTCAGTCGCAGACATTTCCGCAGCGGTGAGCTACGCGCTGGCCACGTACAATATCCCACCTGTTACGATTGAGGAAACAAAAGCATGTGTCGGAGAAGGGATCTCGACGCTGGTAGAGAAGATCCTTTCGTTGAAGGAGATCACTGTGCCTGACAGAGAGAGTCTGGTACAACGTGTCCTGGAATACTACACTGCTCATCCGGTTACCAACACAAAGCCTTATCCTGGAGTGAGGGAAACACTGGCGTCTCTCGTCGCATGCAAGAAAGCCGTGATCTCGAACAAACTGACGAATTTGTCTCAAGGGATACTCAGGGATTTGGATCTGCTGAAGTATTTTGATATCGTCGCGGGCGCAGACAGTTCGCCCGAGCGGAAGCCTTCACCTGTGCCCATTTTTCGCGCGCTGTCGCTGCTTCATGTTCTGCCGCCAGAGGCGTTGATGGTGGGCGACAGCATCTTCGATATGGTCGCAGGCCGTGCGGCCGGCGTGAAAACCGTGGCGGTCACGTACGGCTACGGCAAGCCTGGTTTCTCAGACGGCTGTGATTATGTGATCGATAGATTTTCGCAGCTGCTAGAGATAGTGGAAGGTATAAAGATTAGCTAGACCACTCACACCATTTCTCTCGCTCGCTGAGCGCCCCAGATATTCAACATTATCTTTTAACCTGCCGGAACACTTTACATGGCGAAACGCACTGCCAGGATTCTTTTGCTATTTCGGTCGAGGTATGATTTGCTTCTGACACAGGCCCCCTCCTTGATTCGCTAAAGGTCTGTACTTACAGTTTGAAAAGGGAGGGGCTTGGCTGATTTGACCGGAGGACGAAGGCGCATGGATTCACCAGCGAGGACCTCAAGCCCGGTGTACACGCTCTTTCCCCTGGAGGTCGAGGGATTCGATTCACTCGCTGAACTGGCTCTCGACATGCACTGGTACTGGAATCACTCCGCGGATGAAATCTGGAAGCAACTTGACCCTGTGCTATGGGAACTCACGTACAATCCCTGGCTTGTGCTGCAAACAATCTCGCGTAAGCATTTGGAACGTGTGCTGAGCGACCCCTCTTTCCGCAAGCGAGTGGATGATCTTCTGAGGGCGAGGCGAGAGGAGATGGAGTCGCCTGCGTGGTTTCAGCAGACGTATCCTCAGTCTGCTCTGACAACGGTTGCTTATTTCAGCATGGAATTCATGTTGAGCGAAGCGCTGCCGATCTATTCGGGCGGACTTGGCAATGTGGCCGGTGATCAGCTGAAAACGGCAAGCGACATGGGCGTGCCTGTTGTGGGCGTGGGTCTGCTCTACCAGCAAGGGTATTTCCGCCAGATCATAGATAAACAGGGTTCACAGCAGGCCCTGTTCCCGTACAACGACCCCGGCCAGTTGCCGATAACACCGCTTCGCACACCTGATGGTGAATGGCTGCGCGTAGAACTCGCCCTGCCGGGCTATTCCGTATGGTTGCGCGCCTGGCAGGTGCAGGTTGGGAGGGTGAAACTCTACCTTCTTGACAGCAACGATCCTGCCAATTTTCCAACCCGTCGGGGGATTACGAGCGAGCTGTACGGTGGTGGGGCTGAGATGCGCTTCAACCAGGAACTTGTGCTGGGCATTGGCGGATGGCGCTTGCTGAAAGCACTCGGCATTCGACCGGAAGTCTGCCACCTCAACGAAGGACACGCTGCATTCGCAGTGCTGGAACGGGCACAAGCATTCATGGAGGAGACAGGACGATCATTCCAGGAGGCCCTGGCTGTCACGCGCGCCGGCAATCTTTTCACGACACACACGCCGGTGGAGGCGGGTTTTGATCGGTTTCCTGCTTCGCTTGTTGAACCCTATCTGAGCAGATACGCGGAAAACAAACTGGGCATTGCGCTCAACGACCTTCTTGCGTTAGGACGCGAGAATCCCTGCGACCCATCCGAGCCCTTCAATATGGCTTACCTCGCGATAAGGGGAAGCGGGGCGATTAATGGCGTGAGCAGGCTTCACGAGCAGGTAAGTCGACGCATCTTTGCGCCGCTCTTTTCAAAATGGCCTGAATCAGAAATCCCCGTCGGACATGTCACCAATGGTGTGCATATGTCGAGCTGGGATTCTGAGGAGGCGGACGCTCTCTGGACAGATGCCTGCGGCAAGAATCGTTGGGCGGGAACGCTGGAAGCGTTGAAATCTGCAATAGAAGCTCTGCCGGACTCCAGGCTATGGGAATGCCGCATTTCTGCACGTGAAGCGCTTGTTGAGTATGTACGCAGACGCCTTTCCCGGCAATTGGAGGCCTCTGGTGCAACGCCCGAAGAGGTTACAGAGGCGACGCATGTCTTCGACGCCAATAGGTTGACCATGGGGTTTGCGCGCCGTTTTGCCGGTTACAAGAGGCCCAACCTGCTGCTTCAGGATCCCGAAAGACTGCTGCGCATTTTGACCGATCCTCATCGCCCGGTGCAACTGATTATTGCCGGTAAGGCTCACCCTGCGGACCAGGAAGGCCGGGCCTTGATACAGGAATGGACACGTTTTATCAGCGGAGCTGAAGCGCGCAGACATGTGATATTCCTTAGTGACTACGACATGCTTCTGACCGGCCAACTGGTACAGGGAGTGGATTTGTGGATTAACACACCGAGGCGTCCGATGGAAGCCTGCGGCACCAGCGGTATGAAGGTGCTTGTTAACGGTGGCATCAACCTTTCAGAGCTTGATGGGTGGTGGGCCGAAGCCTACACTCCCGAAGTGGGATGGGCTCTGGGCGATGGTAAAGAGCATGACCATGATCCCGCGTGGGATGCGGCCGAGGCAGAAGAACTTTACGCACTACTGGAACAGCAGGTTATCCCGGAGTTCTATGACCGTGACTCGAGAGGCATTCCCGTCGCATGGGTCAAGCGGATGCGGGAGAGTATGGGCTGGCTTACGCCACGGTTTTCTTCTAATCGCGCTGTACGTGAGTACACGGAACGCTACTATGTCCCGGCTGCTGAGGCTTTCAGGCGGAGAGCCGCAGACAACGGTGCAACGGGTGCGAAGATGATTGAGTGGCAGCGCACCCTCAAGAAGCACTGGTCTAAGATTCGTTTTGGAGAATTGGCGGTGGCGAGTGAGAATGGGAAACACGAATTCAACTTGCAAGTCTATTTGAGCGATCTGGACCCGAATCAGATTCGGGTTGAGCTTTATGCTGAGGGGTTCGATGGTAACGACCCAATCTGTTTGGAAATGACGCAGAGAGAACAGCTGATAGGCCAACATGTCTACCTATATAGAGCACAGGTGGAGACGACGAGGCAGGCGGATGATTTTACGCCGCGTATCGTGCCCCGTTTCGAAGGTGCTTCTATCCCGCTCGAGGCTTCCCAGATACTGTGGCAGCGCTGAGAAGTCATGCCGCAGGCGCCATGACAGGATCGGCCAGTAATCCTTCCTGAGTTATGAGTTAATTGTACAGAACTCTGGAATTCATCTTCATCGAAACTAGGCAGTGGTGATGTGGGCCACCCTTGCGCATTTAAAAAAAGTGATTAGTCTAGTAAACAAGGCTTAATGCCATTGGACTATCGGTGGTTATCGGTATGTGGCAACAAGCGCTGAAGAGATTGACTAACGACAAAGTAAGGAGGATGACATGGCAGATGAGGGTGCAATTACTTCACGGAAAATAGCGCGCTATGGGTGGGTGCCTGATATTCCTGATAACCGCGACATCATGTTCAGGAAGGTCTACAAGATACCCGCAACACTTCCCCCTTCGGTAGATTTACGGCCGCAGTGCCCGCCGGTGGCGGATCAGGGACAGCTCGGCAGCTGCACGGCGAATGCGCTGGCCGGAGCTGTGGAATTTCTGATGATCAAAGACAAGAAACCTTACGCGGACATGAGCCGCCTTTTTATCTACTACAACGAGAGAGTAATTGAACACACGGTGAGCCAGGACGCCGGGGCCATGATCCGCGACGGCATCAAAACGCTCGCGAAGCAAGGGGTGTGCACGGAAAAGCTCTGGCCCTACGACATAAGCCAGTTTGCCAATAAGCCTACACCGGCCTGCTACAAGGAAGCCTTGAACTACCAGATCCAGTCCTACCAGAGGATCGACACTGTCGATGAGATGCGCTCCTGCCTCGCTGACGGCTTTCCGTTCGTATTCGGTTTCACCGTGTATACGAGCTTTGAATCACAACAGGTCGCAAGCACCGGGGTGGTAAACATGCCGGGGCCGGATGAACAGACAATAGGCGGACATGCAGTCGTCGGAGTCGGTTACGACGATTCTCAGAAACGGTTCATTGTAAGAAACTCATGGAGCGACACTTGGGGCATGAAGGGTTACTTCACGATCCCCTACGACTACCTTGGGAACAGAAATCTTGCGGACGACTTCTGGACGATCCGCGCGGGAGAGCAGATGTAGGAGGGTAGCCAGAGCTGCATCTACGCGAAAAAGGTCCGGGTCGCTGATCATTTTTTGAGCAGGGGGGTATCATGGGAACAGCCGGACAACAGAATGAGATCGCGGGCACGATCAAGCATGTCTTCGTGCTGATGATGGAGAACCGATCTTTCGATCACCTGCTGGGGTTTGCCGGCCTGGCAGGCCCGGACGCAACAACGGGCCAGCCGACACGCGCGGATGATCTCGTAAGCAATCCCTGCTATAATGTCGATCCGGCTGATCCCGCCACGCAGGTCTTCGCTGCGACGCCTGCAGAGTTTAAAATCCATCCACCTGATCCGGACCCGGGCCACGAGTTCAAAAATGCTCTCATACAACTGTGCGGCGCCAATGCTGTCTACCCCGACCCCGCCACCAAAAAATATCCCGGGATCGACAACAGCGGATTTATTGCGAGTTATCGGGTAAGCGGCGCACCACAGCCGGCCAAGATCATGAAATGCTTCTCTCCGGAACAGGTGCCCGTCATCACCACACTGGCTCGTGAATTCGCGACCTGCGATCGCTGGTTCGCATCCATTCCGGGCCCGAC